>JAHIEZ010000065.1 GCA_018901355.1 Patescibacteria group bacterium
AATGTCTATATGCCGATTTTCTTCCATCTGATAATCAGCCCGGTACCCATGTTCGTCGCATTAATGGTCAAGACGAGGTCGATGACGAGGTATTACTGAAACATTGGGAGAATTTAGTCAAAATTGTACCACCAGGTAAAAGAACAGGTTATTGGCATTTTGCATATTGTCTGGTCAACAATAGCGATATCAAAGTTGTCACCCGAAATTTCCCGGTAAGATTTTATTATCCAGCTTCACAAATTCGAATCTCAGGCTGGCCGCTGAGTAGTCTTCAAGGATCGCTCGGAAAGCCCCACAGTGAATATAGTCTTGAAGAAAAACAAAAGGCAGTCAAACGTGACCAAATACTCATTAGGAAATTGCTATCCCAAAAACTGTTTAGTTAACTCTCCAGTTCTATTCCCATACTGGTAATCCTAGTCAGGTATAATTGGTTTAAGAGTCTCGTAGATGGAAATTAGGTTAGAGAATAATTCGTTCCACGCTACCGACACCCGCTGGACAAAAAAGTCGGTAAAATGGTCTGCAACCTTGAAAAATCCCGCAACGGCCGGGACCGCAGCGGCGGGGCAACTCCCATCCGCGACTCAAAACATATAGTTTTCATTTCTCTTCCTTAATTTCCTCCTCCTGAACCGAAAGTGTACTTTTGCAAACAGGACACTCGGCGGTGACTATTCTCCTTCCCATAAGATTCGCCATCTCATCACCCCAATCTCTAGGAGTAATATCGAATTGCTTTCCGTCTACCGGACAAATGACAAATTTTTTTCTCTCCTCACTAATTTCTCTTGATTTATTATTATCAATGGACATAAAAAAGACTATCATAAATAGTCATATTATACTTATCAATTAGACAGAGAAGCCGACTCTCTTCTTTTTTATTTCTCTATCAATTCCAAAACAAGTCAAAATGAGATTATATTTATCCTCAATCATTTCGTCCGGCTCTCAAGTAATAATAATCTATCCCTTATACAACTTTCTCTTCCACGCCGACACAATAATCCATTGATCCACGGTTTTTTGTCTGGCCGTTATCCCTACTTCCCAATTCTTCCATCTTTTAACAAAATTTAAACATCCTTCTTCACTTGAGTATTCTTTTACGTCATATTTCTCAAACGTAGCCGTCAATTCACCATCGGTAATACTGTGATATGCGATTCTGCCAATTGCCCATTTAGTTAATACCGCCGTCTTCCATTTAGGCATTTTTTATCATCACTCCCGTCACCGCCTCTTTTTCTAATCTACTTATTTGGGTCACTGTTTTGCCTCCGGCTCTTTTTCTTTTTTCTCTCCCACTTCCACTATTTCATTTTTTATCAAAAACAAACCGATGGCGGTGATTAAAATCGTATCGAAAAAGACAAAAGGGGACAGTGACACTGTTTTGCCATTCGTTTGTTCAATTATTATCCCCACCAACCACTTAAAAGCCGTCCAAAAAGTAAATATCAACAAGCTTATTTTGTAGGCTACCCCGCTTGTCAAATCTTTTATCTTCAACAATTTTCCCATCAATACCAGTACTAAGCCATACCAAAAATTTGTTATCAGCAAGGCCATCATTACTACCGGTACCAACAAGAAGGGGATTGTTTGATAAGCCAAAAATCCCCATTTTTTCACCATCGGCAAATATTTTTCTACCCACATATTCAATTGCTCTTTATTTATCTCGACACTAATCTCGGTCGGGATTTCCTCTACTTTTATTCCCTTATCATCCGGAAAAACCACATAATCTTCTCCTACCATTCCTACCGTTTTACACAAATTACTGTATTCATTTTCTGCCTTTCTTAAATCTTCAGCCCTTGGGTTTTTATCAAATATTATTCCCGTTTTTTCTCCTTCTGTTTCTTCAACTACCAAACAATAAGGCAAATTTTTGTTTAGCTCCACTTTTCCCTTATCTACTTTTATGGTCAAATCTTCCGGGTATTTGACCAAAATTTTTTCCTCTATCAAGGTCGGTGCTTCTTCAAAAAATTTATCCACTTCCGCCCTGGGCAATTTCATCCACATCTCAGTTGGTATATACACCAAAACGGTCAAAAACAACCACAAAAACGGTCTTTGATACCATTTTTTATTTTTCATTGCCAAATTATATCTGTTTTTAACCAAAAAATAAATTTTTTATTCTTGTTCTATAAATTCTTCTATCTTTCTGCTTGCTGTTTTAACCTTTTCCCAAATTACCATATGTCCGCAATCGGCAATGTCAAAAATTTCATAATTTTTTTTATTTTCAATCAATTTCCTACTTGCTTGGCAGTTGCCGACCCTGTCCTCTTGTCCGCACAGCAACAACGCCTTTGCCCCTTTTTTAATTTCAGGCAGTCCTCCGCTTTTCATCGTTGATCGGCTCATCTGTAGATAAGCCTTGACGGACATTTTTCTTTTTCCGGTTATTCCGTATTTTTTTATCATCCCTCTTTTTACCTGATGCATATTAAAAAATTTGGCCATTACCAGAGAATAAGCATTACTTTCAAACATTTTTTTTAGCCATCCCGTCCAAAACAAACTTTTTTCTACCAACACATAAATTTTTCTTACTTCCTCAGTTAGTCTTTTTGATCTTTTTTTGGCAAAAATTGAGCTTATCAATATCATCTTTCCAACTCTTGTCGGGTACATTTCTCCAAATTTAGCCACCAATTCCGCCCCCATCGAATGCCCCAACAAAACAGGGGATTTTATTTTCAATTTGTCTATAAATTTTTTTAAATAGAAAGCTTCTATCTCTAAGCTATATTTTTTCAATCGGTCACTATCACCAAAGCCCGGTAAATCAGGCATAATCACCCGATATTTTTTTCTCAAAATCTTGGCCAAGGGTACCCACACTTCCCAATCATTACTGGAGCCGTGGATCATGATTATTTTTTTACCTTTTCCCCCGACCGCATAATTAATTTTTACTCCGTCCAAAAACACTCGTTTCACTTCAAATCCCCACTTCCTCATAAACAATTATAAACCGTAATTTTTATCTTACAAATCTTTCTATCACTTCCGCCACCTTTTTGGGTTTTTCCACGGTTACTACGTGTCCGGCCTTATCAATTTCCCGAAATTTATATTTTCCTCTATCCACCAACACCTCTTTGGCAGTTTTGCAACTGCAAATCTTGTCGTATTTTCCAAATATTAGCAGTATTGGTATTTTATTTTTAGCAATCAATTCTTCCTCTTTTATTTTGCCTATTTCCACCCCCATTTGGCTATAAGCTTTTTTATCCATTTTTTCTTTTCCCTTAATTCCAAACTCGTCAATTGTTTTTTTGTCAAATTTATACATATTCAAATATTTTGCCGTTAAATATGAATAGTTTTTTTTATCCACTACTTTTTTCACCCCACTTTCCACTCTTTCTCTTTTGCTCACAAACTCAAAAAAATTAGTCCAAAGTTTTGTTTTGGCCGAATTATTTTTTTTTCTAAACACCGATCCTATTAATATTATTTTCTCTGCTCGTGTCGGATATCTTTTGCAAAACATTCCCAACACTAAAGTCCCCATCGAATGTCCCACCAATACCGGCTTTTTTATTTCAAGTTTATCTACAAATTTTTTCAAATAAAACGCTTCTATTTTGCAATTATATTTTTTCAGTCGGCCACTGTCTCCGTAGCCTGGTAAGTCGGGGATAATTACCCGATATTTTTTTAGCAAAAATCTGGCCACCGGTACAAAACCAATCCAGTTATTGTTCCAACCGTGAATTAAAATTATGGTTTTTCCTCTGCCTTTTTCCACATAATTTATCCATATTTTTCCCAACCTTACCCTCTTTTCTTCAAAACCGTATTCATTTTTTTTATTATCCATAGACAAGCTATAATACCTCAATGTATCTCCAATCGCTCACTCTTCAAAATTTTCGTTCCTATTCTCAAGCTAGTTTTTCATTTTCTCCTACCACCAACTTGATTTTAGGTCAAAACGGTACCGGTAAATCCAATCTTTTAGAGGCTATTTATCTTCTTTCTGTTGGTAAAAGTTTTCGCTCTGTTTCCCTCCCCAAGCTTATTTCTTGGGAACAACCTTTTAGCTCTATCCAGATTCAGCTTTTCAATTCCCACGACAACCCCGCCCTTGAGCTCCAGCTTATAAAAAACCCCGAGTCTTTTACTGTTTCCCGCAAATATTTTATTGACCAAGCTTTAAAAACCAGAAAAATCTTTTCCGGAGTTCTTAAGACAGTTGTTTTTTCCCCTCAGGACATTCGTTTAGTCACCGGTTCTCCTTCTCGTCGTCGTGAATTTCTTGATTCAGTTTTTTCTCCGATAGAGTGGCGTTATTCCGAGGCCATTTATCAATATCACAAGGCTCTTGTTCATCGAAACGAGCTTTTAAACCAGGTCAGACAAGGCAAAAATTCACCCTCAGAGCTTTTTTATTGGGATCAATCTCTTGCCAAAAACGACGACATCGTTCACTCTCATCGCTCTACTTTTGTTTCTTTTGTCAATCGTTTTTTTGCTCTCCACACTCATCCCGAAATTAAAAAATTAAGTTTAAATTATCATCTTTCTCCTTTGACTTTAGCTATTCTTAAAAAAAATTATACTCGTGATTTGGCCAAAGGCTATACTCAATCCGGCAACCATCGCGACGATTTTAGTTTTGATAGCCTAATTTTTCCTGGTTTAGACAAAAATTTAGCCAATTGGGGCAGTCGTGGTCAACAGCGTCTGTCTGTTTTGGCTCTTCGTTTAGCTCAAATTACTTTTATCAAACACCTTCAAAAACAAAACCCCGTTCT
>JAHIEZ010000066.1 GCA_018901355.1 Patescibacteria group bacterium
AACGACTATGCCAAAACCACCCAAAGATGGTGGAAAAACATCGCCACCACCACCAGCTCCCGTTTTCACATGTCTCGTCAAAACATCTATTTCGTTTCCAGCAACACTTATTCTCTTTTAAATCTTCTTGGTCAACCCTCTTCTGCTCTCACCATTCCCTCCTCCCATTATCTTGACATCAATACCCAAATTATTCCCCTCAAAAATATCGCCAATTCCAAAAAACTCGACCCGGCTCTCAAGATTAAAAAACCCAAAACACTGGCCAAATCCCAAGCCCTTATTTTTAATATTGACTATCCTCTCGGTTTTTCCGCCCATCTGGTTCTAAACGAGGTTTTACAAAACGTCGCCAAAGTCAAAGGTGTCTATGTTATGGGTAAATCAGCCGTTTTAAATGGCGAAATCGGCGATATTCATATTCCCAAAATTGTTTTCGACGAACATTCTCAAAATACTTACTTCTTTCTCAATTGTTTCAACTCTTTCTTCCCTTATCCCTATCCTCAGGGTTCTATCATCACCAACCAAAAATCAGTTTCCGTTCTTGGTACTTTTCTGGAAAACAAAGCCCTTCTTCACAAATACTCTCAAAATAATTTCACTATTATTGAGATGGAATCAGGCCCTTTTCTCTCTGCCATTACCCAATCCACCTACGACCAGCCCACTCCCAAAAACACTATCATTGATCTAAACTCCGCTCCTTTTGACATCGGCATCATCAACTATACTTCCGATACCCCCTATTCTCAGGTAAAAAATCTCGGCCAACCTCAGGACAATTCTCTTTTAGAAGCCCCCATTCGCCTCGCCTCTCTTGCCATCCTCCAGCGCATCATCAATCTCGAAGAAATGTAAGGGCGATTCATGAATCGCCCATCCTCAAGATTGCCACGGCCCCGCCACTGCGGGGCCTCGCAATGACACATTTGTCATTCTGCCTACCCCACAACGGCGGAGTCGCAATAACGAAGGTCTGTCATTCCGGACTTGATCCGGAATCTCAGTGAGGGATGCTGAAATAAATTCAGCATGACAAAAAGTTCACAAAAAGCGTGAAAAACGACAACATTAATCAAAAAAATTGGCAAACCCTCAAGATTTCATCAATTTTTCAAACTCCTTCTCATCCAAGCTTTCCTTCACCACCAACACCTCCGCCACCTCATCCAACTTCTTTCTTTGGCTTTTTAGTACCTCTTTAGCTCTTCTTAAGGCCTCATTTACCAATTTTCCTATTTCGTTATCCACCTTAGCCATCATCGTGTCTGATATCTTGCTTGGTTCAAAATAAGCCGTCCCAAAACTGTCCATATCCACCTGTGGTCCCATATTGATCGGTCCCAAATCACTCATACCCCACTCCACCACCATATTTCTGGCCAATCCCGTCGCATGACTGATATCCGCCGCCGCCCCCGTCGTCAAGTCATCAAATACCAAATCCTCTGCCGCTCTCCCTCCCATCGCCATCGCCATTTGCTTAATCAGCCTTGATTTAGTCTCATGAATTCTGTCTTTCTTAGGCGGGATTAAAGTATAGCCCAAAGCCATTCCTCTCGACACTATCGATATTCGATGCACCGGGTCCAGCCCTTCCACAAAATTGACAACCGCATGTCCCGCCTCATGATAAGCCGTCATTTTTTTATCCTCTTCTGTTTGTTTTCTTCTCTTTTCCGCCCCCAATTTCACCTTCAAAGCCGCGTCCTCTATATCATCCATATTTATCGTTGTTTTATTTTCTCTGGCCGCCTTTATTGCCGCCTCGTTTAACATATTTTCCAAATCCGCCCCCGAAAAACCCACTGTTCGCCTAGCCACCGCTTCCCATTCCAATTTCGGCACAAACGGTTTACCCTTAGCGTGAATTGCCAATATTCCTTTTCTGTCTTCAATATCCGGCATTTCCAACACCACTCTCCTGTCAAATCTCCCCGGTCGAAGCAAAGCCGGATCCAGCAAATCTCCCCTATTGGTTGCCGCCAATACCACTACTGCGCTGTTGGCATCAAATCCGTCCATTTCCACCAAAATTTGATTCAAAGTTTGTTCTCTTTCTCCGTGTCCTCCGTCCAATCCTCCTCTCATTCTTCCAATTGCATCAATTTCATCAATAAAAATAATTGCCTTTCCTGCCTTCTTCGCCGTCGAAAAGAGATCGCGAGCCCGACTTGCTCCCACACCTACCAGCATTTCCATAAATTCCGATCCTGCCATCGAATAAAAAGGCACATTGGCTTCTCCTGCCACCGCTCTGGCTAAAAGTGTTTTACCTACTCCCGCCGGTCCTACCAGCAATACTCCCTTTGGCGCCCTTGCTCCCAT
>JAHIEZ010000067.1 GCA_018901355.1 Patescibacteria group bacterium
AGATATCAGGGGTCAGTCGGACATGGATCCGGAAGGGGAGAGAGAAATTTGTCGTTGGGCCGAAGAAAAACACGGCAGTCAAATGGTATTTATTACCCATTTTCCCACCAAAAAACGTCCTTGGTATACCGCTCCCGATCCAAATTCTCCCGACGAAACTCTCAGTTTTGATTTAATTGCCTGTGGAGTCGAGTGGATTACCGGTGGTCAGAGGATAAATGACTACAAAACCTTAGTTTCCAACATTAAAAAATGGGAGCCAATCCCAAGGATTTTTATATTCCTTATCTTCAGGCTTTTGAATTTGGTATGCCTCCGGAAGGCGGTTTTTGTCTCGGTTTGGAAAGAATTACCCAAAACATTTTAGGTTTGGAAAATATTCGTCAAGCCACTCTTTATCCCCGTGATATGGAAAGAATTGATGCCCGTTTATCTCAAATAGGCCACAAAATCTCCTCTAAAAAAGCCAAAAAATGAAACTCAAGCTCTTCCTCCTCTTTCTTTTTTGCTTTTTTGCCCTCGTCAACCTTACCCGCTACCATTCTCCTTCTCCTCAAGCCAACCAACCCCAAAGCTCCTTAACTGACTATCTCCATCCTCCTCTGCCTCAAACTAAAAATTTTCCTCCTCCCGCCTTAAGTTCCCCAAATTATATTGTGATTGATACCGCCACCAATACCGTCCTTCTTTCCAAAAATCCTCATCAGCAAATTTTTCCCGCTTCTATCACCAAATTAGCTTCTGCCATTACCGCCCTCAATATTTATTCCCTAGACGAAGTGGTTAATATTGACCAGGATTACACCGAGGGCAAAATCATGGGCTTGTCTGTCGGTGAAAAAATTTCCGTTCGCTCTCTGGTTTATGCTCTTTTGGTTCACTCCGCCAACGATGCCGCCCTGGCCCTTGCCAATCACCATCCACAAGGCCTTTCCGGTTTTGTGGCTCAGATGAATTTAATTGCTCAAAAATATCAGCTTGCAGACACCCATTTTGTCAATCCCGATGGCATTCATCATCCCGACCATTATTCTACTGTCTATGACCTGTCTCAACTTGGTCGTTTGGCTATCAAAAACCCCATTGTTCTCGATACCGTCAAAAAGCAAAAATTGACGGTTACCAACATTGATCAAAGCATTAGCCATTATTTAGAAAGTACCAACGAGCTTTTGGGGGTAGTTCCTCAAATCGAAGGTCTAAAAACCGGCTGGACTCCCGAAGCCGGTGGTTGTTTTGTGGCTCTGATCAACTTAGACGGTCATTACCTTATCTCGGTTGTTGCTCAAAGTGAAGATCGTTTCGCCGACACCCGTCTGCTTCTTGATTGGGCCAAAGCCAATCTTTCCTGGTCTGACTATTCGATTTGACTGTCTGTTACTGCCGTTACATAAGCCACAAAATTGTCACTACCCTCAAACACAAATATCGGTTGCAAAAAATTAGTCAACACCACCGGTTCAAAATAAGCCAAGTAAACATTTCTGATAGCCACCGTTTTTTCCTGACTGTCTGATGCCGGCCAATAATTGCCCGATTGTAAATCTTTCCAAGCCTCTTCTATTGGTTTAATCGGATAAGTCGAATAAGACTCCTCGTCTATCATCACGCTTTTATAATTCACCTCCACCACTTTTTTAGAAGCCACCTCCGATCCGCTTACCAGTACCGACACCGGCGCCCTGTTGACCTGAATTCCCACTATCGGCAAATCATCCAAGTTTTTTCTAAAAAAATCTACCCTGGCCACATTAGCTTCTGACAAAGAAGAAGCCACTTTTAAGCCGTCGTAATCAATTCTCCAATACTCTACTTTCTTTTCTCCTTCTTTCAATTTTTCATCCAACTTTCCGCTTGTTTCCAAATAGCCGGAGGCAATGGCAATCGCCTCGTTTTTATTGGGTACCTTGCCCGGAGCCAAAAGGGTCTGGTCGTCCAAATATGGATATTTCAAGACAAAACTTCCTTCCAGCACATTCATGGTCAAGGTTTGTCGCAAATTTCTATTTTCAAATTCATAAACACCATATTTTATTTGTTTTGGTTCTTCTATAAAACCTAAACTAGCTGCTACTTTTTTATCTTCTTCCAGCGCCAAAAAATCCCGACTGGGTCGGTAAATGACATAAATCTTGGTCTGAGAGGCAAACTGGGGAAAAGCATCGTTGGCCAGTTCTTGTCTAAATTCTTTCTTAGAAAATTCTTTTTCCGGAAAAGCCGTTTTGGGCAATAGGCCGTATCTTACCGTCGGTGCTTCTATAGCTGGATTTTTAGCCCGATAAGCCCTTATCGCTCCTGTCGCAATCGACCAAAAAATCACAAAGATCAGCAATCCTCCCCCTCCATATTTAATTATTTTTCGGCTAACATATGCCACTCTTGTTAATGACGTCATAGTTCATTCTACAATATTTTCTCTGCCACAGCCTTAGGTGGTAGAATACAATATAGATGAGTCAAAATACTCCCATTCGCACTCGTATTGCTCCCAGTCCCACCGGCCAAATGCACATTGGTACCCTCAGAACCCTTCTTTACAACTATGCTTTCGCCAAAAAACATCACGGTCAATTTATTATTCGCATTGAAGACACCGACCAAAAACGATTAGTTCCCGGTACTCAGCAAAAAATTTTAGACGTCATCAAACGCTACGGTATTTCTTGGGACGAAGGTCCCGACATTGGCGGTCCTTATGGACCTTATGTTCAAACCGAGCGTCTGGCCATTTATCAAAAATATATTAAACGTCTTTTAGACAGAGGCCAAGCCTATTACTGTTTCTGTTCTCCTGCCCGTTTAGAAAAAATGAGATTGACCCAGACCAAAAACAAGCAAGTTCCCCGTTATGACCGTCATTGCCTGTCCCTTTCTCCCGCCAAAATTGCCAAAAATTTAAAACAAAATAAGCCTTATGTTATCCGTCTTCGGGTTCCTCAAGACCAAAAAATCATCTGTCAGGATTTTATTCGAGGCAAGATTGTGGTTGATAGTCGTCAGATAGACGATCAGGTTCTGCTCAAATCAAACGGCATTCCCACCTACCATTTTGCCGTTGTCATTGACGACCACCTCATGAAGATTAGCCATGTCCTCCGTGGTGATGAATGGCTGGCCTCTCTGCCCAAACAAGTCATTCTTTACCAATATTTAAAATGGAAACCTCCCATTTTTGTTCATCTGCCTGTTATTTTAAATCCAAACGGTAGGGGTAAAATGAGTAAACGCTTTGGCTCCGTTTCCGCTCAAAGTTTTTTGGATAGGGGATACCTGCCTTCAGCTGTTAACAACTTTCTTATGCTCTTAGGTTGGAACCCAGGCACCGATCAGGAGCTTTTCACCCTCAAAGATTTTATTGATTCTTTTAATCTCCAAAAATTACACAAAACTCAGCCGGTTTTTGATATCAAAAAACTGGACTATCTTAATGGTCTTCATATTCGCCGTCTTACCGTCAGCCGGTTAAGCAAGATTTTGGCTCCTTTTCTGCCTGCTATCAAAGAGCCGGTTTTAGAAAAACTTACCCCGCTTCTAAAAGAGCGTATCGAAAAACTAAGTGAGGCTCATTGTTTCACCGATTTTATTTACCAAAAAATAGATTATCCCGTCGATCTCCTCCTCCAGCGGGGGGCTGACAAAAAACTAGCCCTGGATATGTTGACTCAAGCCAGAGATGCCCTAGCCGGTTCGCCCAATTGGCATTTTCAGCTTATTCAGCAAATTCTTTTGGATCTTATCGCCAAAAACGAATGGAACACCGGTCGTTTCTTTATGGTTTTTAGAGTCGCCATTTGTGCTTCTCCTTGTACTCTACCCGTAGTTGATGTTTTACCCATCATTGGCCAAAAAAAGACCATCGACAAACTAAATTTCGCTCTTGCCAAACTAAGCTAAACTTTTGTTACAATTATTTTGTGGTCCTGCTCACCATCATTTTATTCTTTCTTTCCCCCCTTCCCGTTTTTGCCCAGGAGGCCAGTCCTTCGGCCACCATTGATCCCACTGCCACCCCCACTCCTTTCCTCACCCAAACCA
>JAHIEZ010000068.1 GCA_018901355.1 Patescibacteria group bacterium
AAAATAGTAGATCTGTCTTTGACGGAGTTTGGGCGAACTTATAAAATGTTGGGAGTAAAAATTGACTATGCTCACGGGGAGTCTTTTTATGTACCAATGCTGACTGAGACGATAAGGGAAATAAAAAAGGCCGGGATAAGCAAAAAAAGCCAAGGGGCGGAAATAGTAGAGTTTGCCAAAATGCCACCGGCCATGATTGAAAAAAGCAACGGGGCCACCACTTATTTTACCCGTGACTTAGCTACGATTGCCTATAGAATAAAAGAGTGGCAACCGGATTTGATGGTCTATGAAGTGGGGGTGGATCAGGAACTTCATTTTAGACAGTTGTTTGAAGTGGCCAGACTGATGGGTTGGACCAAAAAGTGCCGATTGTTCCACGTAGCTCATGGCTTAATCAGATGGAAAGATGCCAAATTTTCTACCCGAAAAGGACAAACTATTCATTTGGAAGAGGTAATCGAAAAAGCAATAGAAAAAGCTAAAATAGCGGCAAAAAAGAGTCAAGTGGTTAAAAGTATGAATGAGGCTCAACGGGAAAAAACTATAGAGGCAGTAGCGGTGGGAGCAATTAAATTGGCAGATTTGATGTCTGACCCCAGAAAAGATGTGGTGTTTGATTGGGAAAGAGTGATGAGCTTGGAGGGAAATTCGGGGCCTTATCTGCAATACACTTATGCCAGAGTAAGAAGTGTCCTGAAAAAAAGTGAGATAAGAGAACAAAAAAACATGGAGGTATACGACGAAAATTGGGTAAAAGAGGAAGAAGTTTTGCTAAGATATTTGGGTCGGTTTGAAGAAAAAATAGTAGAAGCAGGAGAGAGATTTTCACCGGCGGTGCTGGTGGAATATTTGCTTAATTTGGCCCGAATTTATAACGAGTTTTATGCCAAATACAAGATTATCGGAGAAAAAGAAGAGGTGAGAAGAATTTTTTTGAGTAAGACGACCAGTTCGGTTTTGAAGACAGGACTAGAGCTTTTGGGAATAGAAGCAATAGAAGAAATGTAATTTCTTTAGGCAAAAATGTATTTATAGATTTCGGCGTATTGACTGACGGGAATGAACTTTATGTCTTTTTTGATAACGGCAGGAATATCTATCAGGGATTTTTTGTTGTCGAAAGGGAAAAAGATGGTGTTTAGTCCGGCCCGATGAGCGGCGATGGCTTTTTCCTTAAGACCGCCAATTTCCAAAACATTACCCCGGAGAGTAACCTCGCCGGTCATACCAATATGTCTGGGAATGGCTTTGCCGGTGAGGGCGGAAACCAGAGCGGTGGTGATGGCGGTGCCGGCAGAAGGACCATCTTTGGGAATGGCGCCTTGGGGGACATGGATATGGAGATCTATTTTACTGAAATTTTGTTTGATGCCAAATTTATTAGCTTGAGAACGAACATAGGAAAGGGCGGCGGCACAGGATTCTTTCATGACCGAACCCAATTTGCCGGTTAGAATTAGCTTGCCATGACCGGGCATAACATTGACCTCGATGGATAAAATTTCGCCGCCGACAGAAGTCCAGGCCAAACCGGTAGAAACTCCAACTTGATCTTTTTTTTCTTTAAGCTGAGAGGAAAATTTTTGAGGCCCCAAAAAGCGAGCTAAAACGGTTTTATCGTTTAGGTTGACTCTTTTTTTCTTAGAAACGATGATAGTTTTGGCGGTTTTTCTAAAAAGACGGGCAAAAACTCTTTCTAACTCTCTGACACCGGCTTCCCGGGTATATTTATCAATTAGAAAATTGATAGTAGCGTCTTTTAGAGGAGAAATATGATTTAAATCAAGACCATTGGCTTTTAGTTGTTTTTGAATTAAATATTTTTTGGCGATATGAAATTTTTCCTCCTGGGTATAACTGGAAAAATCGATAATTTCCAAACGATCCCGAAGAGGACCGGGAACGGTGGAAAGAACATTGCCGGTTAAGATGAAAAAAACCCGGGATAAGTCGAGAGGAAAATCAAGATAGTGATCGGTAAACTCGCGGTTTTGCTCAGGATCAAGAGTCTCTAAAAGAGCGGCGGAGGGATCGCCGCGATAATCGGCGCCGACTTTGTCGACTTCATCGAGCATAAAAACCGGATTGAAACTACCGGCGTGTTGCAAGCCCTTGACGATACGACCGGGCATAGCCCCAACGTAGGTACGACGATGGCCTCTAATTTCAGCCTCATCTCTAATGCCACCCAAAGAGGCTCTGACAAATTTACGGCCCAAGGCCCTGGCAATAGATTTACCGAGTGAGGTTTTACCGACGCCGGGAGGGCCAATAAAACAAAGAATATTGGAAGTAGAGCCGTCTTCGGCTTTTTTTTGTTTGGCCTTCATCTGGAGTACAGCCAAATGCTCGAGAATTCTTTCTTTGACCGGTTTTAGGCCGTAATGATCTTCGTTTAGATTTTTTTGGGCTTTTTTGATCTCAACATGGGCACTGTCATATTTTCCCCAAGGTAAATCTACCACCGTGTCCAAGTAAGTTCTGATGTAACTGGACTCAGGAGCCATGGGACCCATTTGGGCCAATCTTTCGTATTCTTTTTTGCAGTCTTTTTTGATTTCGAGAGGCATTTTGGAGTTTTTTATTTTTGCCTCCAAACCATTGAACTGGGAAGAACTTTTTTTGCCTAATTTTTTTAACTCCACTTCTATTTGGCGTTTTCTTTCTTCCAAGACATTCCTTTTCATACCGGTATTGAATTTTTCCTGGGTTTTTTTCTCAATTGATTTTTCCAACTGGGCCACTTTTATTTCTCTAATAAGATATTCGGTAACGATTTTTAGTCTTTGACTAACCAGGAGGGTCTCTAAAAGTTTTTGTTTTTCCCCAATTTTGGCATTAACACTAAAACTGGCTTGATCGGCTAAATCGGAGCTGGAAACACCACCGCTTAACTGCATCATGGCCGGCAGGTCGAACTGGCGTCCCATGGAAAAAGCCCTTCTGAGCTGACTTAAAAGGGCCTCGGCTGATTGTCTAACCT
The DNA here is from genome assembly GCA_018901355.1 of Patescibacteria group bacterium. GTDB lineage: Bacteria > Patescibacteriota > Microgenomatia > UBA12405 > UBA12405 > JAHIEZ01. The sequence continues at coordinate 2,987 of JAHIEZ010000068.1, forward strand.
CGGCTACCGGCTCGGGAATGGTGGGAAGATCAACAAATTCGGCAATATAGAAAGGAGCGGTTTGGGTAATTTTAGTAATGTTTACCCGGGAAAGACCGCGAACAACGGCGTGGAGAGTGCCATCACTGCGTAAAACATGTTGAATTTTGGCCAAAACACCAACTGAGTAAAGATCGTTTAGCTCGGGCTTATCGGTTTTGACACTTTGCTGAGTAGTAATGATGACTAAACCATTGCTATTGTCATAAGCGTGAACAAGAGCATTGCCGGAACTTTTACGACCAAAAAAAAGAGAAGTTTCGACTGAGGGAAATAAAATGACGTTGCGAAGAGGAATAAGAGGTAGGCTTTTTTTGATTGGTTGAATTGGGGCTGTCTTGAGCATATTTAGCAGTCTAACATCGTGTCTGCCAGATGTCAACGATAAAAGGACTAATAAAGTATAATACAGCAGAGATGAATAAAAAATACGGCAGAGTAGTGATTTTGGGCAGGCCAAACACGGGTAAATCAACTTTGTTAAATGCGATTATGGGACAAAAAGTGGCCATTACCTCTCCCCTACCCCAAACCACCAGAAAAAGCCGAAGGGTGGTTTATAAGAGCGAAAAAGGAAAAATAATTTTTTCCGATACTCCGGGAATTATGGGTAAGGTAGTGGATATTGTAGGTAAAAAAATTAACCTGGAAGCGCCAAAAGAGCTGGTAGGAGCTGATTTAATTTTGATGCTGGTGGATTTATCCCGGGAAAAAACTGAAGAAGAAAATAAAGTCATCGGCTTGGTCAGAAAAATGGAGGTGCCAAAAATTTTGGTTTACAACAAAAGCGATTTGATAGAAACGGAAAACAAACACTTGGCTTCGTATGAATGGATGGAGGAAGAATTTGACCGGTTTATCAGCATCAGCGCTCTAAAAGAAACACACGTCAAGGGACTAATTAATATAATTTTTGAATTATTACCGGAAAAAAGCAGAAAAGGAATAAAAGAAGAAATCGAATCGAGAGAAAATGACAAAAAACCAGCCATGGGGATAAATTCGACAGAATATGTAGAAGAGCTGATCAGGGAAAAATGCTATTTGTGTCTAAGACAGGAAGTGCCCTATTCGGTGGCGGTGGAGGTGGCCAGTATTGAAGATAAAGGAAAAATGATAGTGATTAGGGCGGAAATATTGACCAAAGAAGAACGCTATAAAAAAATGATAATTGGCAGTAGAGGCAGAAAAATTAAACAAATCGGAACCGCCACCAGAAAAGAGCTGGAGCTAATGGCGGGAAGAAAGATATTTTTGGATTTGGAAGTGAGAGTAGACAAACACTGGCCGGAAAGACTTTTAGAAAAATGATATATTGCTAATATGATAGAGAAAGGCAAAAAAATACTGACAAAAGCTGAAGAGAATAAAAGGGAATTTGTCGAGTTTTTGACGAAATATAATGTGATTCAGTTGGCGGTGGGAGTGGTAATCGGAACGGCAGTAAAAGATTTGGTCAGCTCAATTGCCAGTAATTTAATCATGCCGGTGGTAGGACTGGTAACACCGCAAGGATCTTGGCAAAGCTGGGCGATAAAACTGGGAGGGTCAGAATTTAGACTGGGACTGCTAATTTCCAGTTTTTTGGATTTTTTGATTATCGCCCTGGTGGTATTTGTGGTCTTAAAAAAGATTTTGAAAATGGATCCGGATGCTAAAAAATAACTAAAGTTTTTGGGAAAGAAGGAGGTTTAATTTTTTGAGGCTATCATCGTCGATGATAGAAACATAGAGATCGGGCTTGAGAAAATCGAACTTGGCTTTTAAATTTTTCCGAGAATCATAGAGATCAGACTTGGTAATAAGAAGGAGTTGGGGTTTTTTTAGAAGAGCAGAGCTGTAATTTTTTAGTTCCTGGCGAATAATTTTGTAATCGGAAGCAGGATCAAGAGATTCGGCGGAAAGACAATGAACAAGAAGGCTGGTCCTTTCGATGTGACGCAAAAATTTATCCCCCAAACCCTTACCGGAAGACGCCCCCTCAATTAATCCGGGAATATCGGCTAAAATATGTTTGCTTTTGGTAACACCCAGATTTGGTTCGAGGGTGGTAAAAGCATAGGCGCCAATACGAACGTTGGAAGAGGTAAGCTCATTTAAAAGACTACTTTTGCCGGCATTGGGAAGACCGATAAGGCCGGCATTGGCGATAAGCTTGAGCTGCAAAAAAAGTTTTTTGACGGCGGTGGTTTGACCGGGCTGAAACTCCTGAGGAGTAGTGTTGATGGAAGATCGATAAGTATAATTACCCCGACCACCGCGACCACCTTTGGCAATCATGAGCTTCTGGCCTAAAGAGGTAAACTCTAAACTGGTACCGTTGTCGTAATTAACGACAGTACCCAAGGGAACTTTTAGAACTAAATCGGACTGGTTTTTGCCGGTTTTTTTGTTGGATCCGCCCTTGTCACCGTTTAAGGCAAAAAACTTTTTTTGATGACGAAACTGGGAAAGAAGACTAATGTCGGAATCGGCCACAAAATAAATAGAGCCACCGGCGCCACCGTTTCCACCATCGGGACCGCCACGGGGACGATGAGCGTCACTATAAAAGTGAACGTTGCCATTTCCTCCGTCTCCGGCCTTAACAGAAATGCGAACTTCATCGATTAGCATATTATTTTAGAGCATTAAGATAATCTTGTTTGGCGCGAAGACCGATGAGAGTATCAACCACTTTGCCGTTTTGAAAAATAAGGACGGCAGGAATGGATGAGATGGCATAATCTTGAGCCAAAGAGGCATTTTCATCGATATTGACCTTGACAATCTTGAACTGTTTGTTTTCGTCAGCAATTTCCTCAATAACGGGCCCGAGCATTTGGCAGGGACCGCACCAAGGAGCCCAAAAATCGACCAGGACTTTGCCTTCGGCCTCAAGCACTTCGGTTTTAAAATTGTTTGAATTTCCTTCTATGTGTGGCATAATTTAATTTTAAATTATAACACGAAGTCTTTTTCTAATTTTAACAGCCCCGGCAGGGAATTGACGGCAACTAAACGGGCTCTAAGCTTTTTGGCCTGAGGATGGCCCAGGGTATAACTGAGAAAATGATGCCTCAAAGGCTCAAAGCGACGAAGAGGAAAAGTATCAAGATAAATTTGAGTGTGAAGAAGCATGACAGAAAATTTTTCGGCCCAAGTGGCAGAACGGTTGGCAAAAAGCCAAGGATTGCCAACGGCGGCTCGACCGATTAAAGCACCGGAAGTGCCGTATTTTTGACAAAAATCAAGAGCCTGACGACGAGAAACTAGATCACCATTACCCCAAAGTTTTGTCCGGGTAGAACTGACTAGTTTACCGGCTTTGGCAATTTCTGACCAAGAAGCCAGACCGGCATAGCCCTGAGAAAGAGTGCGACCGTGGAGAGTAATAAAATCAAGCGGATGTTTTAAGAGATGGGAAATCCATTTTTCGGTAACGGGTTTATCAAGACCGAGTCTAGTTTTGACCGAAATAGTAGGAGAAGCATATTTTTTCGAAATAAAAGATGAGAATTTTTGGTTGCGAAGGATAACCTTTTTAATTTTTTCCGGCAAGGCAAGAGATTGGAGGGAAAGATTTTTTTTGTACTCCCCTACTCCGGCAAAAACGGCCAAGATAATCTCGGAAGCCAACTTTGGTTTGGCAATCAGGGCGGCACCGGAACCATGATTGGTGACGGTCTTAGCAGGACAACCCATATTGATCTCGATACCATCGAAGCCTAAATGACAAAGAATTTGGGAAGCGGAAAAAAAGGCGTCGGGATCTTTACCAAAAAGCTGAGCAACGACAGGGCGTTGGTTGGGACTAAAAAGCAACTGATCGTAGAGCTTGACGCCACCGCGACTGATACCTTCGGCGCTGACAAACTCGGTAAATAAAATATCCGGTTTGGCAATTTGAGCTTGAATTTGACGAAAAGGATAATCGGTAACACCGTCCATGGGCGACAAACCAATTAGCGGCTGTTTTTGGGTTAATAACCGGGATAAATTCATGAGTTTGGAGCTGTTTTCTTGGGATTGCGACGGGCAAATTTGGCTCCAACCCGAGAACCAAAATTGCGGGACAGGAAAACTGACGGGCGAAGGTGAGAAGGAGCTTGGGAAAAATTGCCAGAGGCAAAGCTTTTATTTTTCTTTTTTTGAGTGGCGGCCAGGTGTCTGGCTTTACCTTCCGGAGTTAAAAAAGGGTCGGGTTTGGCAAAATCAACAATAATAGTCCGGTCGGGAGAAACGGCAAAATTGTGAAACTTTTTTTTGGCTTCAAGGGCTTCTTCTAATTGGTCAAACTCAAGATAGGCCATGCCCCGACTTCGACCCCATTTGTTTTTGATGATACGGACATCGATAACCTTGCCACAACTGACGAAAAGGGACAGGAGCTGACCTTCGCGATAATCGTAGGGAACACCGCCAATAAAAAGCCGTTTGCAGGGAGGATTATTGTTTGACATGATAGAATTCCACGATACCTTCGGGGTTGATAAAACGAAGAGCCAAATCGAGACTTTGGTCAGCATCTAAATTGAAAACAATGGCAGTATTGATCCAAACCTGATGATCTAGGGTAATTTTACTCAACTCAAAAAGTCCCTTGTCTTCGGTATAACCACCGGAATAATAGCTGTCTTCAACAAGGGTTTGATTTTTGTCTTGATTGATAATAACGAACTGAGGAGAGGGATTGGCCCCGATTTGATTGAAATTAGAGGGATTGCCTTGATTTTTGGCATCACCAAGAACGGCGATTTCGGCTAAAACCAATTTCTTACCTTCTTCGGCTACTTTTTGGCCAGCAGAATCGATTTGTTTGAGAGATTTGACTTTGAAGGTGGCCTGACCTTGACCGTCGGGATTTTTGGTTTGATAAGCAATTTTAACTTCCTGATTGAGGTCGATTGTTTGGGTAATATTGATTTTGGCAGAGGATAACTCGTCGGTGTAAGAACCGATATCATCGACCATTTCTTCATCGTTGGTAAAAGTAAAATCTTGATTATTTTTCTTGCCACAGGCAGAAAGAAAAAGAGAAGTAAAAAGAAGTGATATGATTAAGAAGATTTTTTGGGTCATATGAGTCTATTATACAAGAAATTAGTTTTAGGGGAAATGGCAACTAATAGCTATTTGTGTTGGAACGAAAGGACAAAAGAGTGTTTGATCGTCGATCCGGGGGACGAAGGGGAGGAAATTTCGCAAGAAATTGAGAACTTGGGATTAAAACCGGTGATGATCGTGGTGACTCACGGACATTTTGACCATGTGATGGCGGGACTGGATTTGAAATTAATTTATAACATTCCTTTTGCTTGCAGTAGTAAGGATGGTTTTTTGCTGAAAAGACAGGATAAGACGGCTGAATTTTTTTTAAAAAGAAAAGTGGGAGTGCCGGAAATCAAAATAGATATCAGTTTGGATAAGATAAAAAAAATTAAATTGGGAGAAGAAGAAATAAAAATAATTAAAACGCCGGGGCATAGCCCGGGAGGGGTTTGTTTTTATGTAGCGGGGCAGAATTTGTTGTTTTCGGGAGATACTTTGTTTAAAAACGCCATAGGCAGAACTGATTTTTCTTACGGCAGTAAAAAAGAATTGGAAAAAAGTTTAAAAAAATTAAGTAAATTGCCCGAAAAAACAAAAGTCTTGCCGGGGCATGGAGAAGAATTTTTTGGTTGCGGGGCCAGGATTCGAACCTAGATCTTCGCTTTCAGAGAGCGACGAGACTACCATTGCTCTACCCCGCATTGTTTTGATATTTTACCATTTGGTGGTTCAAATCTCTGCCCTCTTCGGGTATTTCGTGCTCTCAACCCTCTTCGGGGACCTCCACTTCGTTTCGACATGCGAGGTAACAAAGCAACAGAAAAAATTTAGGGACTTTGGGAAATTGAGTCAATAAGTTTATTCATCTTGACCGTACTTTGAGCACCGGTGGCCATGTTTTTGACAGTAACAGAATTGGTTTCTATTTCGTTGGGACCGCAAACCACCACAAAAGGAATTTCCTTTTTATCGGCGTATTTTAACTGTTTGTCAATTTTAACGGTAGGGTTAAGATAAACTTCGGTATTGATATTGCCTGACCGCAGGGCGTCGGTAATTTCAAGAGATTTACTATAAAGATCGGGAGAAAAAACGGTAACTAAAACTTTGGTTTTGTTGGCAGAAAGCAGAGGATATTTGCCGTATTGTTTTAAAACTTCGGCGATAACCATATCCCCCATGGCAAACCCAACCCCGGGAATTTTATTTTTGGAACCAACATCGGCTACTAAATTGTCATATCTGCCTCCACCCCAAATGGACCGAAATTCCCCTTTGACATCCCAGCCCTCAAAAACAGTTCTAGTGTAGTATTCAAGCCCACGAACGATAGCGGGGTCAAACTCAATAAAGTCGGCTATTTTATATTTTTCCAATAAGGCAAAAATTTGTTTAAGCCAGTCTGATTTTTGATAAAGAAGCTTATCTTCAAGGATTTTTTTGACTGAATTTGCCTGTTTGTCGGTCAAACCAAGCTCCAGTAACATTTGGATAAAATCGGTTTGACTGACTTTGTTTTTTTTGTCAGCGACACGAAAAACAGCCACCATCAAATTTTGAGGGACCCCGGTTTTGACCAATTCATCCTGCAAAAGCTGTCTGTCGTTGATTTTGATTTTTACTTCGGCGGGGGTTAGGCCTAATTTTTTATAAAGAGTAGCGGCAACGGCGATAGCTTCGGCGTCAGCCTGATAGCCTTCTGTGCCCAAAATGTCACAATCCCACTGAAAAAACTCCCGACCTCTCCCTTTTTGGGGTTTTTCGTAGCGATAACGAGAACCATAGGTCCACCACTTGACGGGGAAAGTCAGTTGA
>JAHIEZ010000069.1 GCA_018901355.1 Patescibacteria group bacterium
ATGTGAGCTTCATCAATCACAAATACCTTAAATTTCAACTTGCTCGGAGATAGATAAGCTCTTTCTTTCATCACCCGAACGTCATCAATCCCTCTATTGGAAGCCGCATCCATCTCCACTACATCCACACTGGCTCCTCTCAATAATTCCCGACAATTATCACACTTATTGCAAGGTTCTATCCCTTCTTTTTTTTCACAATTAAGGGCCCTGGCCAAAAGTCTGGCCGCTGAAGTTTTTCCCGAACCTTTTGGTCCCGCAAATAAAAAAGATTGGGGCCTATCTTTACTTTCCAAAATCATCGTTATCGACTTTACCACTTCCGGCAAATCTAAATCGGCCACTCTTTGCGGTCGATGTTTTAAGAAAAATACAGACATTGCCAAATTTAACCAAATCTCCGAACCTCAAACAATATTATCTTCTGTATCAAGCCTTCAAAAGCCCTTCCGTTCCGTGTTTCAACCAACCCTCCAATACCTCATATAAATCTTTTTTCAAAAAAAATTTTTCGTATTTCAATTTTTCCGTACAAATTACTATATCTCCAATTCTTATCCTACCATCTTTGTCTCTTTCTGTTTTCATCGGAAAAGACAAAACCTGCGGCACATAACTCATTTTTCGATATTTTTTATTCAAATCGCCGGCTCTCTTTCTACCCACAAAAACCAAACTCAACTCAGCCTCTTTTTGCCCCGCTTCTCTCATCGCTTTTTTGGCCAAAAACAAAACCCTATCCTCGTCTAAACCCCAATTTTTATTATGAGAAATTAAAACTTTATTTACCACTTATTTTTTGAGAAACCATTTTTGCCACTAAAGTACCATCCGCTCTACCCTCAGTTTTAGCCATCACCTGCCCCATTATTTGGCCAAAATTAGCCCCTTCGTTTTGTCCCAACACCTCATCTATTATCTTTTTCAGTTCGTCTTCTCCCATCTCTTGGGGCAAATATTTTTTAACCAAAACTATCTCTTCCTCTACTTCTGCCACCAATTCTGCTCTTTTTGCCTTTTCAAACATTTCCCGGGATTCCTCTTTATTTTTAAGCTCTTTTTTTAGCACTGCCAATTCATCCCCACTTTTCATCTGCCCCGGCGGTAATTGCATTTCTTTTTTGTCCAACAAAGACACAAGATAGCGCAACATCCCTACCTTTTTTTTATTTCCTGCCTTTAAAGCTTCTACGCTTTCTTTTTTTAGCTGATCTTTAAGTAACATTCTTTCTCCTTTTAGCTCTGCGACGACATTTTTTTTGATGGATAAACACCTTCTTTTTGGCATATCTTATTTCTGAAGGTTTACTGTAAGCCGCTCTTTTTTTTACCTCTTCGGTAATGTCTTCTTCCAAACACAGACGTCTAAATTTTCCGATGACATCATCTTTTGACTCGCCTTTCTTTTTTTTGACAATTATGGGCATAAATTCACCTCCTTGACACTAAACTGACTCGCTATTGTAACCCAAAACTATTGTCCTTGCAAACATTTTATTCTATCAATACTATTGATCACTCCGTTTTTGTCAAAGTCTACTCCGCTACACTCATCCTGAACTGTTGTTGGCACCACACTCTGTCCTCCCCCATCTCTACTACAATCCAAAAAATCCAAACTATTAACCACCCCGTCTCCATTATAATCAGTTTCTCTGTTACAACTTGTATTTGTTGCACTTAGAGTTGGTATCAAGGTCACTGCCGGTGCCACTGTCGGTACCACTTCCTCTGTAACCGTTGTTTTAAAAGAATAAGGAATGCCTTCGTTATCATAGACCTCATCTCCTACTCTAATTCTAAAATAATAGTTAACATTGGGTTTCAACGGAGACAAAGCTACTCTATGACTGGAGACAGCGGTTGCTTCCACCGCCCTTAAAAGTAAACTAGCCGGTGTTGTCCCATATTCCACTACTCCGGCACTTTCTTTATCTGAAGTCCAGCTTATTTCCGCTCCTCTGCCATCCGAATTGGCTGTTGCCTTGACCCCTTTTGGTTCTGCTCCTCCCGCCGCCGACCCCAAATAAGTTTTGGCTGTTCTCACTCCCAATACCCCCAACACCACCACCAAAAACATTATTAAAACCATGATGATAGTTTTGATCTTTACCTTGCCTTTCATAAATTTACAACCATCTCACCATTAACGCTCCCAAAACACTGACTATGCCAAAAACCACCATTCCCACCGTTCCTGCCACCCCTCCCGTTTCCGGTAATTGAGCCGCACTGGTTGGAGTGCTAGTCGATCCTGTCGCTGCTGTTGTTGGTACCGTAGTACTAACAGCTCCGGTGTTTCCTCCCACCGCCGTAATGGTATAAGAACCGCTTTGATTGGAAGCACAAGCCACTATATCCAAAGCACTACCGTTAACCACATTTGTATCCGTTGTCTCCCCGGTCACACAAGTAAAATTAACACTAGCCACCCCTGCCGCTTTGGCTCTAAAATTTAAACGCATAAAATCTTCATTTCCTGCCTCAGCCAAATAAGGACTCATGCCCACCGACGGCACTGTCACTCTAAAAGTACCGGCACTATTGTCAAAAGTAGCTCTAGTCGGATCGGTAAAATTACATTCCAAAAAAGTACAAATAATTGCTCCCTCTACCTTGCTGATAGACGATAATTCCAATTTACTGGCATCAAAAGTCCCTTCCACATCTATTCCCAATATTCCTTCTCCTCCGGAATTAACTCCCACCAATACCGAAAAATTAGACCCTTGCTCATAAGTCTGTACTGCCGGATTTAGGGTAAAATAAGCCACCGCCAACACCGCCCTAACCCTACCTGCTCCCAAAAACAAAAATAATATCAACAACCCGGCCAACTTAATTTTCATTATTTTACTGTTTCAATTTCTAAACTGCTAATACTAAAAGGCAAAACCTTTCCGGTTTTGCTCTCTACAAACATGGTAACAGACTCATCGCTGCTGTTACCAGTGGCAATTGAAATTTGCCCCCGTCCTACCTTCAATGCCCTTACCTCAAAAGTCATTAATTCCAATACCTCAGACTGGTTCAAAGATACTCCATTTTCTGCCGTTATCAAATAAGTCACCACCACTAAACTCGTTTTCTCACTCACTTTGCTAAATACCGGCTTAGGTAATTTTCCCGAAAAAGATAAATTAGAAATTTCCATCACTTCAGGATCATAAGACAAATATAATTCTGCTGAGTCAAAAGACAGATCTCTCATTCCCACCACATTCAAAGCTACCTCATATTTTTTCCCCACCGTCATTGTTTTGCTTTCCGTCGCAAAAGACAAACCCAAAACAGGATCTTCTTTTTCTAAAACGTCTTCTGTTTCCTCAGCTACGGTGACCGGTTTAATCGCTTTCTTTTTATTTTCCAATTCACTTATCAAAACCACACTTTCCACAATCACCACCACCGCTACCAATGGTAATAAAAATTTTATAAAATCTTCTTTTTTCATTTCTGTTTTATTTAAATAATTTAACAATTTTTACTAATAAAGTTGATCTCTTTTTTCGCTTAGAGACAACATCAATATTGCCAAATCAATATTACCCACCCAACAATTACCGTCAAAATCTCCATTAACCCTCTCTCCTGTTGACAAGCCCGTTCTGCTTACACTAATTCTAGATTTTACATAAGAAAAATCTCTCCCATCAATTTTCCCATCAGGCACCCCATCTTCACTCCCGGTCACATCCCCTGCCAGTATTGGATAGGCCGAAAAGTCATAAAGGGGAGAAGTATCTGTATCTGCAGTAATTTCTATCTCTCCTCCGGCTTTGTCATAATTAGTTTCCTGACCATCTTTGCCATACTTAATTTGCAGATGCATCGGCCCTTTCAAAAATACTGCCAAGTTATCTCTCCTGGTCCAATCTGCCCCTAACCAAAAGCCGGTGGCGAATACCACTTCCCCCTTGTCAGTTTTTTCTCCCGTATTCGTCATCGGCACTTCTTCAAAAACCGCCGTCTCTCCTCCCCCCATCACCACCACCGTCACAGGCCAATCTTGTCCACAGACCGCTTCTGTCTCTCTTAGTCCGCTAAAGGCTGTTTTAAAACTAAGCACCAAACCCTCGTTCTCGTCATCGGGTACATCCGTCGGTTCCGGAATATCTCCTCCACCAACCACATAATCTCTGCCATAAACCTGTCCTATTTCTATTTCTTTGTCATTAGAACCGGGATTTACTCCCACTACCTTTGATTTCTCTTTCCACACCTCAAACCTTCCCTCTCCTTCCGTTAAAGCCGCAAATCTCAGTTTAGCCACTCTCACCGCTCCAAATTGCAGATCCTCGGCCCCCTGACTGGAAGTGATAGTGAAGTTAACACATTTTTCTCCATCTTTTACCATCATTCTTACCAATGGTTCCGCGGAGAAACCAGCTAAAGTGTTACCTTCTATTGCATCAGTAGCTCTCAAATCAATTTCAGGGCCATAGCACAAAACCGATCTTACTTGACTTACTTTGGCCTCGTTCCTACTCTCCACAAACAAATCTACTTCAAACTGTTGGCCTACTGCCAAATCCAATCTTTGCTCGTGATTTAAAATATACATATCCGCTCCGGCAAAAGTCGCCCCTCTTCTGGTTTCCTGATTTTTCATCACCAAAGCCAAAGAAGCCAACAAAGCCACTATCAACAAAAATCCGATTATATATAAGGAATTGTTTTTTTTCATTTTAATTTCCTAAATTTAACATGTATGCTTCTCTCCAAATTTCTCTATCATCAATGTCCACATAACCGTCACAATTGAAATCTCCCGCCCAATCTGCTTTTTGGATATCCCCCATTTGGCCCGTCACATAATCAGCTCTCCATAGTTCCATCTCTGCCAAATCAGCCCCTCCCAGTCTGTTACACTCCCCAATCGAAGGCGTTGCTATCGGCACCAAACTAAACTCTATCCCACTTTGCCAATCACTGGTTTTGGGCATAAAAGTCAAACCACAGCCTGTTCCTTCGGCCACCACCGTCGGATTAGCCGCATTTTTCAGCTTATCTCCCCGATCAAATACTTTCCAGCTACCACAAGTCAAACCACACTCTGTTGGTGGTTGCAAAATCACCGTAAATTCTCTGTTTTTGTAAACTCTCATATCAAAATGTCCACCATTGTCATCTTCAATCCAGCCCAATCTCACATTTCTGGAAACGTCAAAACCAATCCCCACTTTATTGACACAATCCGTCTTTTTTGACGGCCAATCATGTTTTGCCGTCCCATCATCTTTTCTTTTCTTATCCATCCATCGATTTCCTCCTTCCATCACCGTTCCGTTAAACCACACCGAAGACGAAGGACCACTTTCTGTTTTACCATTATCATCCAACCCTCCACACTCACAACAACCATCACCGGAACCAGAACAATAATCGCTTTCTCCTTTCCAGGCACTCTGTCCGCAACTTGCTGCACATTGATTCTGATTAGTACACCAACTACAAGTTTGTGGAACTATCGGTACACTCGTCGGGTTCAATCTCCCACTTCCACTGGCACTCGTCGGATTCACTACCAATGCCACATAACGACATTTTCTTGGACTACCACTACAGCTATCGAGTCTAAATCCCGTCTTAATCGGACAATCATCTGGCGTCATACACTCACCCTGAACCAAAATAGTCGGCTCCGGTTCTATCGATGTTACCGGTTTTACCGTCGGCTCTGCCCATGGTGGCAAACAACAAACACCCTCAAAACACTTCTTATTCGATTCAACATAATTCAAATTGCACGGATACCAACCAATACACTTCCCCCCAGCCTGTTCACACTCCGAAACCGGCACCGCCGCATTCTTTTCCAGGTTTTGATTTCTCTCTACCAGCTTAGCCGCCACCGGTACGGCAATCGCCATTATCACCAAACCAATAATCAAAAGAATCTGAGCCAAACCACTCACTCTGTTAAACTTAATCATATACCAGTAAATCATTTGACTAAAACCAAGTCAATACCTCAAAATACTAAAAACCAATGCTCACTCAAAAAACAAACAAAACCATTATTTCTCTCCTCCTTCTTCCTCTGCTTATTTTTAGTGTCCAAAAAATTATTCAGCTTCAACAACTTGCCTCCGATACCTATGCCAACATTATCATCAACACTCAAAAAACCGACGGCCCTCTGCCCCGCTCTCTTTGGGCCAACTTTTCCCAAGGTGGCGAAGAAGCCTCTGATATGCTCGCTCCTGTTTTATCACAAGTCACCGCTCTTCAACCCCAATATATAAGAATCGATCATCTTTTTGATTTTTATGATGTTTATCAAGGTCCAAGCCAATTCAATTTCACCAAACTTGACCAAGTTATTGATACTATTTTAGCCACCAGTGCCACTCCCTTTCTTTCCCTTTCCTACACTCCCGCTTCTATCACCCAAAACGGTCAAAATGCTTCTGCTCCCCAAGACTGGAATCTCTGGTATCAAATAGTTAAAGCCACCGCCAACCGCTACTCAGTTGAAAAAAATATAAAAAACATTTACTACGAGGTTTGGAACGAGCCCGATCTTTTTGGCTCCTGGCATTATCAAAAAAATCCCTCTTATTTGACTCTTTATACTCATACCGCCCAAGCCGTTGTTGACGGTGCCGTCGGTAGTCAATACAAAATTGGCGGCCCGGCCACTACCGCTTTCTACAAAAATTGGCTTATAGCCCTTTTAAATCATTGTCAAACACAAAATCTTCCTCTCGATTTTATTTCTTTTCATCTCTATTCACCTCACATTTCCGACTTTCAAAAAGATCTTATTTCTCTTGACAAAATTCTTCAAGATTATCCCCGCTATCAGCATCTGGAAAAGATTATTTCCGAATCCGGTCCTTACTCCGATCCTCATTCCGGTTACGATAATTCTTTCTCCGCTCTTCATTTTTTATCTCTGGCCACCTCTCTTTCTCCCCAAAACACTAAACTTTTTACCTTCGAAATAGTCGACGGTCCTACTCCCCGCTCCGATTTATCCTCCGGCTGGGGTCTGATCCCTCACCCCAAATTCAACTCTCAACCCAAGCCCCGCTATCAAGCTTTTCTTTTTTTAAATCAGCTAAAAGGAGACCAACTTCTTTCCTCCGGTGACGGCTCTTGGGTCAGCTCTCTTTCCGGTAAAAACGGCCAAACCATTCAAACTCTTTTGGTCAACTATGACCCCAACGGCCAACATTATGAAAAAATTCCCCTTACCTATCAATACCTCAGTCCCGGTTCCTATCAACTAAAAACCATTAATTTTTTAGGCAAAACTGAAACCAAAAACCTTCGTCTTTTCTATTCTCATCACACCGAATTCGTTTCTCTTTTACCCAATTCTGCTCTCATCCTCGAATTATCTCCCAGCCTCTAAACCCTCTATTTTATTATCCTGGCCACATCTCCCACCGATACCAATAACAATAGCAACAGTAACAACAACATCCCCGCCGTATTTACTCTGGCCTCAATTCGGGGGTCAAGTTTTTTCTTTCTAATTGCTTCTATAGCCACAAACACCATTCTGCCTCCATCCAAAGCCGGAAAAGGCATAAAGTTAAGTATGGCCAAATTAACCGAAATTATGCCAAAAAAATGAACCATCGCCAAAAATCCCTGTTCTCTTTTAATACTTGAAGTGGCCTGATACATTCCCACCGGTCCGGCCACTCCTTGCGGTACTCTGCCCGAAAACAACCCGGCTACCATCTCACACATTCCTCCTGCAATTATTTTTCCCCAAAAATAAGCCTCGCGAAAACCGGCCCCAATCCCCCGATAAAATTGCCACCAAGGAATTTTTACTGTTTCCTGGGTAGAAATTGCCACTCCCATTTTCCCCTCTCCCTCCGGCGGATTTTCTCTCACTTCTATCTCTAAAGTCTTCGTCAAATCCCCTCTTCTGATCACCAATTCTGCTCTACCTCCCTCACATTTATCTACTTCTTCAATCAATTGATCACCTTTTTTTACCGCCACTTGTCCCACTCCCACTATCCAATCATCTACCAAAATCCCCGCTTTTTCTGCCGGCGAACCGGAAGCCACCTCTATTACTTTTACTCTGTCCGTCTCCTTGGGAATTCCCACTATACTATAAACCACACTAAAAATCAGCACTGCCAAAACCACGTTCATCATCACCCCCCCCATAATAATGGCCGTTTTTTGACCCACATTTTTATTGCAAAAAGCCCTTTGGCTTTTAAGTTTAGTTGTGGGGTCTTCCCCATAAAGCCGGCAAAATCCCCCAATCGGCAACCAGTTTAAAGAAAAAATCGTTTCTCCTATTTTTTTACCAAAGATTTTTGGCGGAATCCCTAAACCAAA
>JAHIEZ010000070.1 GCA_018901355.1 Patescibacteria group bacterium
CCGGTCAAAAGATTCCTGTTTATGGTCGCGGTCTCAATTTGCGTGATTGGCTCTATGTCAACGATCATTGTCGCGCCATCGATTTAGTTCTTTCCCGAGGCAAAATAGGGGAGACTTATTGTGTTGGTGGCCTTAAAGGCGGGGTAGCCAATATCAAAATCATCAAAACCCTTCTAAAAATTATGGGTAAAGATCAATCAAACATTGAGTTTGTTGCCGATCGTCCCGCTCACGATAATTATGCCGTCAATTGGCAAAAAATTAAAAAATTGGGTTGGCAACCCCAAGAAAATCTAGAAACCGGTCTACAAAAAACCATTACTTGGTATACTGAAAATACTTCTTGGTGGAAAAAAAGCAAAATTGAAGCCGAAAATTTTTATAAAAAACTCCAAAAAAACAAACTTTGAAATTTAAAAAGCTTAAACTTTCCGGTTTAGTCCTAATCACCCCCGATGTTTTTACTGACAGTCGGGGTTTTTTTATGGAAAGTTACAACAAAAAAACCTTTTCCCAAAACGGAATTACTGTCAATTTCGTCCAGGACAATCATTCTTTTTCTCAAAAAAATGTCTTACGGGGTCTCCATTTCCAAAAACCCCCCTTCGCTCAGGACAAGTTGGTTAGTGTCATTCGGGGTCGGGTTCTTGATGTTGCCGTTGATATCCGCCCAGACTCCCCCACCTTTGGCAAATGGCAGGCGGTCATCCTTTCGGCCAAAAATCATCGCCTTTTTTTCATTCCCCAGGGTTTTGCTCACGGCTTTTTGGCTTTAAGTTCTCACGTTGATTTTGTCTATAAATGTAGCCAACTTTATCATCCGCAAGCTGACGCCGGTCTTCGTTGGAACGATCCCAAAATTGGCATCGACTGGTCTGTCAAAAATCCCATTGTCTCAGACAAAGACAAAAATCAGCCTCTTTTAAGTCAAATTAAATCCAATCTTTCATGAACAAAACAAAAATTATCGTTACCGGTCTTTCCGGCCTACTTGGCTCCCGGTTAAAACAACTTCTTTCTTCAGACTATGATTTTGTTGATTTTTCTTTGGAAACCGGTGTTGACATTACCAAACCTTCTTTGCTTAAAGAAAAATTTAAACAAAATTCCCCCGCTTCTATTGTTTTACATTTAGCCGCTTTCACCGACACTACCGCCGCTTGGCAGCAACGTGGCGACAAAAAAGCTTCTTGTTATCAGGTCAACGTTGTTGGTAGCCAAAATATTTTAAATTGCTGTCAGCAGTTTAAAAAGCATCTTATTTATTTTTCTACCGACTTTGTTTTTGACGGTAAAAAGAAAACGGCCTACACCGAGACAGATACCCCCTCTCCTCTTGATTGGTATGGTCAAACCAAATTCTTGGCCGAAGATCTTATTCTCAAATCCGGCTTGTCCGCTTCTATTATCAGAATTGCCTTTCCTTTTCGCTCTCACTTTGAACCCAAAAAAGATATTGTTCGTAAAACCATAGAATCTTTAAAAAATTCTACTCTTTATCCCATGTTTACCGATCAAATTATTACTCCCACTTTTATAGACGATATCGTTTTGTCCCTCAATTATTTTTTTCAAAACCAGCCTTGCCAAATTTTTCATTTAGTCGGTTCCACCCCCATTTCTCCTTACCAATTAGCCGTAGCTGTGGCTAAAACTTTCGGTTTTGACCCCAGCTCTGTCAAAAAAGGACTATTAGCCGATTACGTCAAAAAATCAGCCCCTGATGCCCGCCCCTGGGCTCAAAACCTGGCTCTCTCCAACCAAAAAGTCAAAGATTTGGGCCTTGACATGAAAGATTTATCTTCCGCTCTTCAGACCATGAAAACTCAAATTAATCATTTAGTAAATTAAAACACATGAAAGGTATTATTTTAGCCGGTGGCCGAGCCACCCGTCTTTTTCCTCTTACCAAAATTACCAGCAAGCAACTTTTGCCGGTTTACGACAAACCGATGATTTTTTACCCCATTGAAACCCTGGTTAAAGCGGGTATTACCGAAATTCTAATCATCATTGCCCCTGACTATTCCGGCCATTTTCTTAATCTTTTGGGTTCGGGCGAGCAGTTTGGTGCCAAATTTAGTTATGCCGTTCAGCACGAACCCCGGGGTTTACCCGAGGCTTTTATTATCGGCCAAGATTTTATCGGCAATAATAATGTCACCATGATTTTGGGCGACAATATTTTTGATCAGGATTTTTCTCAAGATATTAAAGCCTTTAAATCCGGCGGTATGGTTTTTGCCAAGAAGGTCACCGATCCCGAGCGCTTTGGCGTGGTCGAGTTTGATCAAAGCATGAAAGCCTTAAGTTTTGAAGAGAAACCTCTCAAACCCAAAAGTAATTATGCCGCTGTCGGCCTTTACACCTATGACAATCAGGTTTGCCAAATTGCCTCTCAACTCAAACCTTCTGCCCGGGGTGAACTGGAAATGGTTGATATTCACAATACTTACTTGAAAAAAAATCAGCTTCAGGTCAAGGTTCTTGATGGTTTTTGGGCTGACGCTGGTACCTTTGACAGTCTTTTAGCCGTCAGTAATTTCATGGCCCAAAAGACTAAATCATCCTAGCTACTTTTTCTCCTTCAGATATGGCATAATTCATGCCTCTATCTTGAGGAAAAATTTGAGAAAAATTAGCCAAATAAACATTTTTTAGCCCGGTTTTATATTTGGGGATTTTTTTATCATAATTTCTATCCGCCAAATGTTGAGCCCACTTAAATTTAAAAACTCTTTTTTCCTCTACCAGTTTTTTGTCAAAATCGGGAAATATTTTAATCAAATAATCAAAAAAATCTTTATAAATTACTTCATCTCTTGCTTGAAAATAAGCATCATTTTGGGGTAAATAATTTCCCAGATAATAAATATGTCTATTGTTGTAGTTTTTTTTGTCGATAAAATTTGTTTGTTGGATTAAGGCCAGGAAAGGGGATTGTTTATCGGCTATATTATGCCAATAATAAGGGCTTAAATTTTGTTTACTGCTAAAAACCACATCAATAAAACCAAGATAAGTAATATCCAACAATTTTTTATTTGTTTGAGTCAAGTCATAAAACTTATCACTACTGACACAGGCCACCACCTTATCAAACATCTCGTCTCCCACTCTTATTTTGTTTTTTATTTTTTTAATTTTTTTGGCTGCTACTCCCAATTTTATTTTTCCTCCCTTTTTCTCAATTTCACTTTTCATTTTCTCAACTAATTGATCAAATCCTCCCAAAAGATACCCCAATTTTTCTCCTTCACTATCTTTCGATTTACCTCTGACATTAATTCTAGCCCACAGCCAAGCCATCGACACCCTGTCATAATATTGATGAAATTTACCCCTTAATAACGGCTCCCAGATAACCTGCCAATTTTTTTCTCCCGCCCACTTTCTCATCCATTCTGCCGCCCCTCTTTTTTTCATCCCTTCCCATTTGTTTGTTTTTTGTAAATATAGATAAATCAAGCCTAATCTTATTTTGTCTATCATCTTTAAGGGTTTAAACTTCAGCAAATCAACTACCCCGACAAAAGGGAAAAATTTTCCCCGATAATATTGAGCCACACTGCTTTTTTCCCATTTTAATTTTTCCCCCAAACCCAACTCTTCAATCAAATTAATTATGCTTTTATCACTTTTAAAAATATGATGATAACTTTTTTCGATTTTTCCGCCGGCCAAATCAAAACTTCCCGCCAACCCCCCCAAATCCTTTTCTTTTTCGTAGACAGTCACCTGTTTCCCTTTTTGACTTAATCTTAAGGCAATGGTCAAACCGGTCAATCCTCCCCCAACTATGGCTACTTTTTCACTCATATGATATTATAATCTGTTCTGACTGTTGTGAACAGCAACAGTTATTTTTATCAAAAAATTCTATGCCAGCACCAACCATAAAATTAGAAAAAGACAGAAATGTCGCCATGGACAAAGTTAGAAATATTGGGGTCATCGCTCACATTAATGCCGGCAAAACCACTACCACCGAAAGAGTTTTGTTTTACACCGGAAAAATACACAAAATCGGCGTTATCGACGATGGCACCACCACCACCGACACCATGGATCAGGAAAAAGAAAAGGGTATTACCATCCA
>JAHIEZ010000071.1 GCA_018901355.1 Patescibacteria group bacterium
ATTGCAGGAGTTATTCCGCTTTAGATGCTATAGCGAGGAAGAAAAGAATGGAAGGATATAATGTTTTATTCCCGATTGGCTGGGATGCTTTTGGCTTGCCGACAGAAAATTACGCTATAAAAACCAAACAGGCGCCACAGAAGGTGACGGATGAGAATACGGCCATGTTTAAAAGACAAATGAAAAGGCTGGCTTATAGTTTTGACTGGGAAAGAGAGATAAATACGACGGATCCTGAGTATTATAAATGGACACAATGGATATTTATCCAACTATTTAAGAAGGGTTTGGCTTATAAAAAAGAAATGCCGATTAACTGGTGTCCCAGTTGTAAAACGGGTTTGGCCAATGAGGAAGTAGTCGATTCTAAGTGTGAACGGTGTGGGGCAGAGGTAAGCAGAAGAAATATGAGTCAATGGATTGTAAAGATTACCGATTATGCCGATAAATTGATAAGCGGTCTTGAAAAAACAGATTTTATTGAAAAGGTGAAGAAGGCTCAGATTAACTGGATTGGTAAAAGTGAAGGAATAAATATTGATTATCCGATAGTGGGAGGTGAAAGAAAGCTTTCTTGCTATTCGACCAGACCGGAGACGAACTTTGGAGCGACCTTTATAGTAATAGCGCCGGAGCATGAGCAGGTGGCTAAATTGACCACAGCAGAAAACAAAGAAGCAGTAGAGAAATACAGGCAAGAGGCGAGAAAAAAGTCAGAGATGGAGAGAACTGAACTTGCCAAAGAAAAAACAGGCGTGTTTACCGGGACTTATGCTTTGAACAGATTGACGAATAGGAAAATGCCAATTTATGTGTCTGATTTTGTGGTATTGGGGGCAGGGACAGGAGTAGTGGTGGGGGTGCCGGCTTGCGACGTTCGGGATTGGGATTTTGCCAAAAAATATAATTTGCCAATGATAAAAGTGGTTGATGATGAGGGGAGAATGATTAATTCAGACTTTTTGGATGGAATGAAAACCAAAGAAGCTAAAGAGAAGATAATGGATTATTTGGAAGAAAAAGGTTGGGGGAGGAGAGCTTCTAATTATCATTTAAGAGATTGGATCTTTTCCCGACAGCATTATTGGGGGGAACCGATACCGATGATAAATTGTCCCAAGTGTAAGTGGGTGTCGGTGCCGGAAAAGGATTTGCCGGTAAGATTACCGGAAGTGGAAGCGTATCAACCTACCAGTACCGGTGAGAGTCCGCTAGCAGACATAAAGGAGTTTGTTAATTGTAAATGTCCTGTTTGTGGAGGAGAGGCGAGAAGAGAAACAGATACAATGCCCAACTGGGCCGGATCTGATTGGTACTTTTTAGCATACTGCTTTGCTAAAAAGCTGAAAAATAATAATGAGATCCTGAAACGAGTTCAGGATGACACACATGATGTATTTATTGATATATTTAGTGATAGTCAAGAAGAGTTAAAAAAATGGTTACCGGTGGATGTTTATATAGGAGGGGATGAACATAACACTCTGCATCTTTTGTACTCAAGGTTTATTGTTAACTTTTTATATGATATTGGAGTAAGTCCGGTGGCAGAGCCTTATGACAAAAGATTGTCACATGGAGTGATTTTGGGACCGGATAATCAGAGGATGAGTAAGAGCAAAGAAAATGTGATTATGCCGGAGGTGGTAGCGGATAAATATGGAGTGGACGTGCTGAGACTGTATTTGATGTTTATGGGTCCTTTTGAGGGGACAATGGCTTGGAATGAAAAAACTTTGATGGGAGTGAAGAGATTTTTGGATAAATTTGAAAAATTTATAGAAAAACAGGTAAAAAATATGGCTGAGGCATCAGGAGAAGAAGTAAAAAAAATACTGAACAAAACAATATTGGGTGTGAGTAAGGATTTGGAAGCTTTTAGTTTTAATACGGCAGTGGCCAAACAGATGGAAATGGTAAATAAGTTGCAAGTTGCAAGTCAAAAGTCGCAAGTTAAAAAAGAAGATATTGAAAAAATGATTAAGATGTTGGCGCCCTTGGCGCCGTATGTGGCAGAAGAGATGTGGCAGTTGTTGGGAGAGAAAGATTCTGTTCATGTGAGTAGATGGCCGGAGGTGGAGGAGAAATATTTAAAAGAAGATAAAATAACAATTCCGGTGGCAATAAATGGAAAAGTGAGAGGAGAATTTCAAGTCGAAAGTCAAAAGTTGCAAGATGAAAAAGGGATTTTAGAAGTGGCGAAGAAACTGGAAGCTGTTCAAAAGTGGACTGAGGGGAAAAAGATAGTAAAAGAAATTTATGTACCGGGAAAAATGATTAATTTGGTGATAAATTAGATGTCTGAGCCAGAGGTAAAAGTTTTTAAGCTGAAGAATGGAGTGAGGGTATTGTTGATACCAAGACCCGGTTTGAGAGCGGTGGAGATTGAGGTGTTTTTGAAAATGGGGTCCAAATATGAGAGAGAAGGTGAATTTGGCATGAGTCATTTTTTGGAACACATGGCCTTTAAGGGAACAAAAAAAAGACCCGAATCATGGGATTTAATGACAGAAATAGATGCCAAGGGGGCTTATTATAACGCTTCTACCGATCAGGAAATAACGTCATACTATATAACAACGATTGCTAAGAATGTGGACTGGGCAATGGAATTGTTGTCAGACGTATTACTAAATTCAACTTATAAAGAAAAGGAAGTAATAAAAGAAAGAGGAGTAATTGTGGAGGAGATTAGGATGTATGAGGACAATGCAATGGCGGGATTGTCAGGGGAGATGGCGGAGATGTTGTATGGAGGAAAAGACAAGGGCTGTTTTAATATCAGTGGAGAGGCAAAAGATATCCGGAAAATAGAGAGGAAAAACTTGCTTTCTTATAGAAAAAAATATTTTGATCCTGATAAAACAGTGATAGCAATGGCGGGGGATGTAAAAGAGGCAGACATAAGAATAGCAGAAAAGTATTTTGGTGAATTTAAAGAAGAGAGCAATAAGGTATTACCGGAAGGAGAGATAACATTAAATAAAAAAAGGATAAAAGAGAAATTGAAAGAGACAGAACAGGAGCATTTTTGTTTGGCTTTGCCCGGATTGGGCTGGAGTGATAAAAGATATGAGCAAATAAGGTTGTTGGAGTTAATTTTGGCAGGAAACAGCTCGTCCCGTTTGTTTAGGAAGATTAGAGAAGAAAAAGGCTGGGCTTACTATATTAACAGTGTGGGACAAAAATATGAGGAAACGGGATTTGTGGCTGTGCAGGCAGGGATACAAAAAGGGAAAATGGACAAGGCTTTGGAATTGGTAAAAAGAGAAATGCTGGCGATAGGGAAAGATTTAAGGGAGGGTGAACTGAGGGTGGCTAAAGAGTACATAATGGGGACGAGTAGGTTGGCAATGGATAGAACCAGCTTTTGGACCGGATTTTTGGGGAGGAGATTGCTTTTGGAAGATAAATTGGTAAAGGTAGAAGAAGAAATAAGAAAATATGAGAAAGTGACGGTTTTAATGTTGAAAAAGTTGGTAAAAGAATTGTTTTTAGAAGATGAAATGAGAAGGATAATAGTAAGGAGTAAAA
The DNA here is from genome assembly GCA_018901355.1 of Patescibacteria group bacterium. GTDB lineage: Bacteria > Patescibacteriota > Microgenomatia > UBA12405 > UBA12405 > JAHIEZ01. Next base: position 3,535 of record JAHIEZ010000071.1, read on the forward strand.
AGAGATAGAAAGAGACATTGTTTAGCTTTGAGGATGGGAAAAAAGAAAGAAGAGATTGGCAGAGAAAAATTGTTTTGCTAAGATAAAAAGGAGTTTAATTCATGCCTGTTTTGAGGGGAAAGAAATAAAAAAAAGTAAAACAAGTAAAAAGAGCAAAAATTGATTAAAAAGATAAAAAAGAAGGGTTTTAAAAAAGAGAAAAGAGGTTTGGGTAAGGAAAAATATCTTTTGCGGAGATTATTAGAGATAAAGAGCTTAAATGTAGTCTTTTGAGAGTTCTTTTGAAAGATGCTTGTGCGGAGAAATAAAATTGTTAAAGTCAGGAAAATTATTGCGGAAAAAGTACGGTTAAGAAAGAAATAGATGCGGAGAAAGAGAAAATATAGCTTCTAAAAATGCGGTGAATGTATCCCCACCAGGAATCGAACCTGGATTTGCAACTTAGGAGGTTGCCGTTCTATCCATTGAACTATGGGGACAGGAAAAAATATAAGTCGGAGACGCGGGATTTGAACCCGCAACCTCGGCAACCCGAATGCCGCGCGCTAGCCAGTTGCGCCAGTCTCCGTATCTCTAATGAGCCGCGCCCCGCCACTGCGGGGCCAGTCTCCGTATCTCTAATGAGCCGCGCCCCGCCACTGCGGGGCCAGTCTCCGTATCTCAATGAGCCGCGCCCCGCCACTGCGGGGCCAGTCTCCGTATTTAGATGATTCTATTATAAATTATCAAAAAAGGCTATTTGAAGAAAAATCTTGATTAATATTAATATTATAGTACATTTTATAGAAAGTAATGGTTTGATAGATTAAGTTTGCTTGTGTTTTCTTTTGATAAGAAAAAGAGAAAAATGGAAAACAGTTTTTGGCAGTAGAATGTAAGATTGCTAAATAAGGTGCGAAAGAGATTTTTCGGGAGAGTGGAGTTAAAAAAAGTTTTTTATTTTTTTATAAGAGAAATCGGAGAAAATAAGGTTTTTGCAGATTTTGTTACTATGGGTTATAATATTGGTCTGATTTACTTATAGAAAAACAAAAAATAAGCGAGTTGAAAATGGAACAGATGTCTTGACTTGGGGAAAATTAATGTTTAGTATGATGTTAATGACAGACTTAGACAGAAACACAAGAACATTAATCGTTTGTTTTGCGGTGGCTTTATTGGCTTTAATTCCTTTGAGATTTGTGGAAGTGGGGCAGATGATGGTGCAAGAACAAAAACAGGTATTGGGAGAAAGGGTGGTGGTTGAACCCAGGACAGATTGTCTTAGTGTTGAGGAGGCCGATGTTTTGGTTAGGGGAGTGACACAGAGTTTGGTAAGTGGAGAATATGAAAATGAAGATGTGAACAGAATTTTGAAGATAGTGGAAGAGATAGAAGCCAATATTTGTCGATAGATATTTTTCTTAGCGAATGGAGATAGCGTAGAGATTTTTAGTGGCGGGACTGTAGGCTGAGGTAAGAGTGATAATGCGATTGCCATCTGACCAAGGGTAGACGGTGTCTGCTTGAAATTCGCCGGCGAAAAGGGTCTGAGTATTGGTGTTGTCGTATTCAACGGTTTTAATTTGAGAATCAGAAACATAGACAATGTTGTTGGAGTTGGGTAGCCAAAAAGGACGAGAAATGCTTTCAACCGAACCTAAGAGAAAATTGGTGTCGTCTTTGATGTCATAGATATAATAATGGTTGGCTTGAAGGTCCCGGTGTTGGGTTTGTTGGCTTTGGGCGGGAGGGGGAGTAATATAGCTGTCTTTCATTTGACCGTCATGGTCGGCCAGATAGAGAACTTTTTCTTCTGAGGAAGAATAAGAAATGTTTTTAGCTGAGGTGGTGGAAACAACTTGGCGAATTTGTTCAGGGAGATCTTTTATCTTATTGTTGATAATTTCGGTGGTAAGTTGATCCCATTCCTGTTTGATAAGAGAAAGCCGGGGGGTGATATCGTAAAGATTTTTGGAATTGGAGGTGGAGGTAAGGTCGATTAAATAAGTGGCAAGACCATTGGTGGCTAAAACAGAAAGAGAATCGGGGGAAAATTCAAAAGTAAAGTCAGACCAATTGAGATAGGGGAGATTGGAATAAAGTTGCTTGGGTAGGTTTTTATTTAGAGGAAGAGGTCGATCACTGAGACTCAGTTGATAAAGACCATTGTTGAGGGTGGCGGAAGCAGAAGCAACAGCGTAAATAATGGTAGTGTGGTCGGGGCTAACAACCGGATTGACGGCGCCGGTGTAAGTGAGAGGTTTTAGATCAGGAACGGCACGGAAAAGCTGGGCATCGGTTTGGTAAACGGTTTCTTTTTTGATTTGGACGGTTTTTTCCCAAGGCAGATAGCCATCCTTGATGATTTTAAGGTGGTATTGGTC
>JAHIEZ010000072.1 GCA_018901355.1 Patescibacteria group bacterium
TGAGTGGGGCTTAAAGAAAACTTAAAAGGAACCTGAACGTGAAGAATATTTTTTTTGGCAAAGAGGAAAGGAGTAGAGCCATCGGATAAGTAAAAGAAAAGGTCGTAACTTTTAGTTTGTTGATAATTTTTGAGCCATCTTTTGATTTTTTGAGTTGAATTTTGAGGATCGGCTATTTTTTGAGCGATAATGTTTTTTAGCTGATTTTGATTTTCGATTAGATCGATTTTTTGGGCTCTCAGGTTAAAAATATCCTCAATTAATTTGAGACCGGTTAACTGGAGAGAAAAACGACTTTCGGCCTGTTTGACAAGATTTTTGTTTCCGGACCAAAAAAGATCCACCTGCCAGCCAGCTTTTAATAAAATTTCGGCTACAGTTAAGCAATATCTCTCCCCTCCTCCCAAAGTGTCTAAATACGGATCGTAGATGGCGGCTTTCATAGTTGGTAGTTGGTGTATAGCCAATTGTATATTATTTTAGCCGTTATGGGTTGGTATGAGCTTAAATCCTGGTCGCTTAGATCATAAATAATATAATTTTGTCGTTGGGAAAGAATATGATTTGTTTGGGGGCAGGTATTGATGGCCTCAATTTTACAAGTACCGATTTTGTAACCATTGGAGTCATCGATTTGATGGTTGTCATAAAATAAATAAAAGAGGGGCATATTGATCATATTGCTACCGGATTTGGTGTAAAAGGCAAATTGGTTTTGACCGGTTTTGATTTCGATGTCTTGTTTGATGTCTAAAATTAGAGGAGCTTGAGAGTTTTTTTGAATGATAAGAGGATAATTTTGATAGACAAGAAAAATAACAAGTAAAGAAAGAAGTGTTTTGCCAATAATTATGTTTTGGCGAAGAATTTGGTAAAACGACCAAGCAGTTAAAAAAATAAAATAAGCAATAAAAGTGAAGAAGTATTCTTCCGAGCGGGGGCCTTGATAATAGCGAATGAGAATGATTTGAATGAGAAAAGAAACAATAAGGATGGTAAACACTTTATCGGTTTTTATTTTTTTGAGGTTTAAAAGAAGAGCGATTATAAACAAAAAACACAAGAAATAACCGAAATAATTACTCAGAGAGATGGTTTTGCCCCAGAGTTGTGGCCAAAAGACAAAGATGTCGGTTAACCAGCGAACCGGATAGTAATATTGGGATTGACCGGTGGTGTAATAAGTAAAGACACTTTTGAGCCAGACAAAGTGATGGTTTAGATCAAAGATTAGATTTGGCAAATAGGCCAAAAGGGAGGCAAAAATGATAATAAGGAGGTTTTTGGGTTTTTTTAGATTGTAAATAGCGATAATTAGGCTGATACTAAATAGGCCCAGGGCCTGAAAATGGGGAGTGGTGGCCAGACTGATAAAAAAAGCTAAAAAGAAAAGTCGGAGGGAGGAGGGTTTTTTTAGATAGATTGATAAAAATAAAAAACTTAGAGAAGTCAGATAGAAAACAAGAATGGTGTTTAGCATGTCCGGAGCGTTTTTGACGGCTAAGACAGATAGACAGGAGATAAGAGCAAGAATGTATCCAAAAAGTGAATCTTTAATGTTTTTGCCGAGGTAGTAATAAAGTAGGGGTAGAAGAGAAGAAATGAAAGCAAAAACAAGCCAGGGAGCCATAAAACCGGGAATAATTATTTTGGAAAAGCCAATTAGCCAATGATAAATAGGACCAAAATTAAAAGGTCCGGCCGAAGCGGCTGAACCCAGCAGCAAAGGTTGATTATTTTTTAAAGCATACATGACCATAATGGTGTCCCGGGCTTGGTCTTGATTGAAAACAAAATGATCTTTTAGATGATAAAAACGAAGAAAAAAACTTGTGACAAGAATAATGGCCAAAAAAAGAAGCGTTTTATTGGCGTTGACTCTGTTGTTTTTCCCAGACTTTGGCATAGATGATAAAGGTGTCGAACACCTCAAAAATAACGGAAATCCAACCGACGGTACCGTCCTTCCACATGCCTTGGACAATTAGCCGTTGCCAAAATTTGGTTAGCATCATACGAAATATACGCCAAGGGACGATGGGGGGATGACCGAGACGATAGATTTCTTCGGCTTCCATATCGGTCCAGGAGTTGGTTTTTTTGATCATGGAAGATAGGTCTCGGTGAGTGTAGTGAAGCAAATCTGATTTGAGATAACCGGGGTGACCTTCGATTAGTGGTTCTTCGTGAAGTTGACCTTGCCATTTTTTGAGATATTTTTTTTGAAATAATCTTTTAACGTAATCCGGATATGAACCGCCGTGTTTGACTCTTTTACCAAGATAATAATTGGCCCGGGGAATGACATACCAGTTTTGGGTTTGATTAGAGCTAATTATGTCTTTAATTTCTTTTTTTAATTCCGGGGTGATTCTTTCGTCAGCATCGACATAAAAAATCCAGTTGCCGGTAGCGGCTTTGAGGCCAAGATTGCGCCATTTACTAAAGTTTTTGTTGTATTGGTCGGTGGTTTTGATGATTTTTATTTGGGGAGCAATTTTTTGGGCGATGGTAACTGTTTTGTCAGTAGAGTTGGCGGCGACCAAAACGATTTGATCGGCCCAAAGACAGGACTTAAGACAATCCCCTATCATTTTTTCTTCATTGCCGGCTAAGATAACAATAGAGAGATCGGGAGAATTTTTTCTTAGTGCCATGAGCCTATTCCCATTTTTCCCAAAAAATAATCGAGGACGGCCTGTCGTTTCCACTTATCTTTTTGAAATAAAAAGCCAAGAGATTGGCGAAGAAGAGCAAATTGAGCTCTGAGTGAAGCGTATTTGTGAGCAAAATAAAGGCGATTTCGGGTAAAAAAATAGTTTTGCAATTGACTGCCACTTCCTGAAGAACCGGCATTGAGATGCCAGATAACCGATTTTGGCTGACAGACGAGTTGAAAACCGGTTCTAAGGGCTCGTTGACAAAAATCAACGTCTTCCAGATACATAAAATAATGACTGTCAAAAAGACCGATTTTTTTAAAAATTTTTCTAGGTACAAAAAGACAACAACCGCTGATGAAATCAAGATCGGTGCTGATTTTGTCAAATTGACCAATATCAACCTGGTCAACAGCGATATTGCTACCCAAGATATTGGCCCAATCGACCTGACCGCCAACAGACCAAATGACTTTGCCCAGCTGAGACTTGGTATAACGATCTTTGTGGAATTCGTAGCCTTTGGCAAAATAAATTTTGGGGCCGAGAATGGCGTTGGGGTAGTTTTTGGCAGTTTTGACCAGCTCCTCAACAAAGTCGGGTTTGACCAAAATGTCATTGTTACAGACAAGGATAAAATCAAAATTTTTATCCAGGGCTTTTTTGATGGCAAAATTGTTGCCGGAAACATAGCCTAAATTTGAACCGGTAGCAATAATTTTAACTTTTTGATTGTTTTTGTATTTTTGGTGAAAAATAGCCAGAGACTGATCACCAGAACCGTTGTCGGTAATAAAAATTTTGTAAGAGAAATTGGAGGTTTTTATTTTTAAGAGAGAGTCAACGGTGTCGGTAGTCAATTGAGGGCGGTTCCAGTTTAAAGTAATGATTGCAACTTGGGTCATTTTATAAATTTTTACTAAGGCGACTGGTAAATTGTTTGACTTTGGCGATGAAAACTTTTATTAAATTGGATTGATATTCGGAACAAAAATATTTGGTAAACCAATGGCCGTATTCAAAAACCGCTTCTTGACTGGCGGAAACAAAAGATTCTTTTGACAAAGGCTTGTCTTTGGCACCGGTTTTTTCCCAAAGACGAATATAAATAAGAGCAATGGAAAAAGCCTGAAGCAGAGAAAAAATTAAACCGTGAAGACCATCTTTGTAGGCTTGGTCAGAAAAAAAACGACTATTGAACTCTTGGGTGGGTTTTAGGATAAAATCACTGATTTTGACAGTATAATCGGCAGATTTTAACTCATCGGCCTGAACTCCGGAATAGCGGATGCTACGGTAGAGATAATCGGTGATGGATTGATAATTTTGATGCCGGATGGCCAGTTTTTCTGAGTCTAAGAGAGTGAGACCATTACCTTTGGTAAGGGGTTGGCTGTGAATGGTTTTCTGCCATTTGACGGCATTTTTTTTGAAAAAACGGATAAGATAATCCGGCCACATATGACCATGACGAAGCCATTTGCCAAAGATAAAGTTTTTTCTGGCAATTTTGACAAAGTCAACATCTGTCCTTTTGGTGATTTTTAGTAATTCCCTTTTAAGGGATTTACCCAAATATTCATCGGGGTCGAGTAAAAGTATCCAGCGACCCTTAGCTTTGGAGAGAGCAAAATTTCTGGCATGTTCGACTACTTTCATGGGTCGATAAGGGAAAACCCGAGCGGAAAATTTTTTGGCAACTTCCTGACTGTCGTCGGTGGAGTGCATATCAACCACGATAATTTCGTCGGCGATATCAGCTACCGACTGAAGACATCTTTTGAGGGCTTCGGCTTCGTTTTTAGTGTTGATGACAACCGAGATAAGAGGTTTTTGGGCCATGGTAGTTTATTTTATCACCTTTGTATTTGGTATATTTTTACTTCGGTATATCACTATATCACTCCAGGTGTGTGATAGTATTAGTTATGCCGAGGCGAAAGGTATTTTTAGTTAATGAGGAAATTTACCATGTTTACAATAGAAGTGTGGCTCAACAGTCGATTTTCAGTTTGGAAAACGAAGGTTGGCGGTTTTTACAATTATTGGATTTTTATCGTTTTGTAGAAAATCCATTGAGGTTTTCCTATTACCTTAAACTTAGTAATAAAAGAAAAGATGAATATTTAAGCCGATTATATTTTTCAAAAGCTAGAGTTGAAATTTATGGTTTTTGCTTGATGCCGAATCATTACCATCTTGAAATTAAACAGAAAGAGGATGGCGGCATAAGCGATTTTATAAGGATAGTTGAAAACAGCTATGCTCGATATTTTAATTTGAAGCAAAAGAGACAAGGGGCGGTGTTTCAAAGCCCTTTTAAGGCCGAAAGAATAGAATCAAAGGAAGATGCCATTCATGTTTTACGTTATATTCATTTAAACCCGTTGACTTCTTTTGTGATTAAGAAGCCGGAAGAGCTAGAGAATTATTTGTGGACATCATTTATGGATTATATGTCTGTTAATCCAAGACATTTGATAAATACAAATTTTTTTCTTGATATGTTTGGAGATAAACAGGAATTTGCAAAGTTTTGTTTAAATCAAGTTGAATATCAGAGGGAACTGGGTAGGATAAAGGAATTTTAGTTATATCATTTATATCACTCCAGGAGTGTGATGGTTAATAAACTAAATTTTTAAGGGAAGGTGTTTACTTTTGGACTTGATAGATTTTTACTCCGGCTTGGTCGTAGATAAGGTTTAGCTGTAAATCCTGCGGACTATAAGGTAAAAGTTGGTGGTCAAGTAAATAAACATAGTCTATTTGATTGTTTAGGAGTAGGCCTTTGGCTTGGTAAACATTATCTGTTTGGAAAAAATTTTCAATTTGTTGGCGCCTGGCGGGCCAGTCGAATCCGGTGATGGTTAGATTCATCTCGTCTTCCAAGAAACTTTGATGGCTACTGAAAGCAGAAACATAGGCGCTGGTTTCGTAAATATAAAGAGGCAGGGGGGTGGCAAGGTCTTTTTTGAGATAAGCGTCATAGGGAAAAGTGAGAACAATACCCGGTTTTTGTTTTTCGAGAAAGTTGAGGGCTTGGAGTTCGGCGGGGGGGAGAGTGGAGGGCGAAGGAGAGCCAAAATAATCTTTGAGAGTGGCATAAGAAGTGACGGAGGTAACCAAGAGAAGAGAAAAAAGAAGGATTTTTGATTTTATCCGAGCGAGAAAATGGGCAAAATAATAATTGGCAAAAAGAAGAAAATAATAAAAAAATTGGATAGTGTTCCAGGCAGTCCCCTTTTGAACAAAGAGAGTGGGGATGGCAAGAGCCAAAATCATGAAAATTAAAATAAATTGATCCAGAGAAGAAAGGCTGTTTTTTTTGATCTTTTGATAAATGGTTTTGAAGCCTAAAAATCTGAGGCCGAGATTACCGAAAAGAAAAAGGCAAAAAAACAAAATTTCCAGAGCCAAAAACAAGGGTAATTTAAAAGAGAAGATTTGAGAGGAGAGATTGAAGCGAAGAGTGGCCAGGCGGGGTAAATAAAGCTTATCGATGGACTCCACCAGAGAATGGACAAACCAGAAGGGTTTGAATTGAAGCAGGGAAGCACCGGAAAAAAGACGAAGAAAAAAAGCAATAAGGGAAGAGAAAAAAGCCATAGAGGCGGGCAAAAGGAAATCAAAAGGACGGGCTTTGCTTTTAAATAATTTAAAAAGAAGAAGGAGAGAAAAAGTGAGGCCGACTAAAATAGCGGCATAAATTTTGATACCGGTTAAAAGAGAAAAATAAAAACCCAAGAGAAGAGCAGAAGTTTTTTGGGAAGACGACTGGTGTTTTTGCCACAGATAAAGACCGCTTAAAAGCAGAACCAGAGAAAGAGCATAGGGGGGATTGATGAGAGTGGAGGCCGACTGCATAGACCAAAAAAGAGATTCGCCGCCAATTTGACCGGAGCGAAGGATGGTAACCAACCAACCAAAAGAACCGGCAAAATAATTGAGAAAAATAAAAATAAGAGCAGTTTTTTGGTTTTTGACTAATTTAAAAGAAAAGAGGCCGATAAAAATGGCCATAGTCAGGGGTAGAAAACGAAAATAGGTATCAAGAGAGGAAAGATGACTAATTTTGGAAATGAGGGCGGAGAGCAAATCAAAACCCCAATGGTAACTGTTTAAACTAAAACCGGAAAAAATAGGATTTAGGGGAGGAATATTTTGCTTGAGCTGGTTGATAACGGACAGGTGCCAGATGGCATCGTGACCGTTTGGCCCCCAGAAAGCCAGGCCATAGGGATATAAAAGTCCGCTTTTGAGCATGGTGGCTGAAAGTAGGAGAGAGGAAAAAAGGATGAGTAGTTTGGCAAAAAGCGGGATTTTTTGAAGCCAGAGGATGATAAAGACAGAAAATAGAAGAAAAGCCAAGATCATGAACGAAGACTTTTTAATTGATTAACAAACCATTTTAGTTGAGGAAGAGAGAAGAGAAGATGATAGGCAGAGTAGACCAGCAAACCGGTAATAATTTTGGAAGCAAGAAGAAGAGGGGCAGATAGATGAGTTTGGGGTAAGGCCAGGAGAGCTAGGGCCATGAGAACGGAGGACAAAAAAGGACTGGCGACAGTTTTGAAAATATTGACGGAAAAGATTTTATCGGCTGTCAACCAAACAACGAAAGAGGAGCTACCGACAATTAAAACCGCCCAACTGGTACCGATATAACCAAAGTTTTTGCTAAGGAAGAAGTAGGTGGGCCAGGTTAAAAGGGTCCACATAATCATAAATTTAGTAGTAAGAGTAATTTTACCGACGGCATTGAAGGCATTAGTAAGAGGAGTGGTGACGGAAGCAATGGCGGCGGAAGCGGAGTAAAAGTAGAGAGGAACAAGAGCGGGGAGCCATTTGCCGTATTTGGGGATAAGGGCGATGAAGTCAGGAGCGATCAAGGCAATGCCGGTTAGAGCGGGAAAGGTAAGAAGAGCGATGAAAAAAGTACTGCGTTCTATTGATTTTCTGAGAACCTCTTTTTGGGACTGAAGACGGGAAAAGGTGGGAAAGGTAACTTTCATGACAGCGTCCATTAGACTTAAGGGAATACGGGTGCCTTTTTGAGCCCAAGCCAAAAGACCAAAAGAGCTACGACCAAGAATACCGGCGACCAGGAGGTTGGAAAGACGGTCTTTGGCCATGGCAATAAAAGAATTAAACTGAAAAGGAATACCAAAACGAAAAAGTTTTTTGACATCCGGCAGGGAAAAGGCAAAACCAATCGGCCAGGGGGAAAAACGATAAATGAGGATAAGACCCAGGAGACTGCGACTGAAGGCGGCAAAGGCATAGGAATAGGCGCCAAAACCCAGGAGAGCAAAAACAACGGCGACCACATAAAAAGTGATATTTTCAATCAGATCAACATAAGAAATTAACTTAAAGTTTAGTTTTCTCTCCAAAAGGACAGAGGGAATGGTTTTAAGGGAAGCGCAAACAAAAGAAAAAGCCAAAGAGACGGTAATCCAAAGCTCTTTTGGGCCATAGCCTTTTTGGAGGCTGATTTGGTGGTAAGAAAGAGCCAAAACAAAAAGAGAAACAAAAACCAGGGCTTGTTGAATAGTAAAGGTAGTTTTTAACTGGTGCTTGTTGATTTTATCTTTTTGCTGAATTAGGGCAGAAGCCAGACCAATGTCAGAAAAATAACCCAAAATACCGACCGATTCGGCTACAATGGCAAAAAGACCAACTTCGGCAGTACCCAAAAGAATGCTAAGGCTAAAAAAACCTAAAGTGGAGATGGCTTGCATACCGAGATTTCTGAATGAGAGGAAAAGAACGTTTTTAGTGGTGGTTTTTTTTATTTTTTGGATTTGGGATTTTTGCATAGAGATTTTAGGCCAAAAGCGGAGACAAATAACCAAGCTAAAAGTGACAAGCTATTGGAGAGAGTGCGGATGGGAGTATTTTTTAGTTTGACATAAATTTGATGTTGGCCGGCGGTCAGATCCAAAACAAGGCGACCCAGGTCAGGTTCGATGTCAAAATTAATAATTTGAAAATTATCTTTGACTTCAAAACCGGGAAAAGCCAGAAGAGGCAGGGTCGCCTTGGCAGAAGATTGGAGATTGAGGTTGAAAAAAAGCCAATCAGTCCCCTTTTTGGCGCCGCTTAGGGTGTATTGAGTCTCGGGAGGACTAACGTCATCAATATAGTCTTGAGCAGGGCCTTTAGCGGCGGTAGAGGCAGTTTTGGGTAAGTAATCATAGATACCCGAAGTAATTTGGTTTGTCCAGGCTAGACCTGCAAATTTTTGTTGGTCGGTGATCGGTCCACTGATGAGCGGATGAAAATAGTTTAAGTTTAGGACAAAAACCAAAACCAGAACGAGGGCTAAACAAGCTTTTTGATAGATTTTTTTAATTTTTAGGAGAGAAAGAAGAAAAGGCAGAATGCCAAGCGAAAGGGAAAAAAGAAAAACTGAATGATTGAGAAAGCGCCAAGGAAATTGAACTTTTTGGATAATGGGGAGTATTTTCCAAAAAATAACAGAGCGTTGATGGGTCATGAAAGCGGCAAGAAAACCGGCCATGGCCAAGAGAGTGGGTAAAAGTAACTTTTGGGATGGATTTTTGTTTTTTAGACGAGTAATAAGGTAAAAAATAATAATTAAAAGCGGCAAAAACCAGTGAAGATAACCCAACTGAAAGGACATGCCGTCATTTGGTCCCCAAATAGAAGCGCCATCGCTCCAAAAACGACTGATAAAAAGTTGATAGAGACTGGTGAAATGAGCTGAGTAATGATAGTAATTTTGAAACATGCTTTCGATTTGGACATATTTTGTTTCAAAAAAAACCGGCAGGGTGTAAAAAGCAGATAAGGCTAAAGAGAGGCAGGCGGATAAGGCCAGAGAGATAAGGGTTTTAAAACAAAACTTTTTTTGGAATAAAAAATAAAGACACCAGGCGAGTAAAAAGGGAGAAAAAGTAAGAGCCATGGGATTATGTGACAAAAGAAGACCGGTAAAAGAGAGGGAAAGGCCAAGAAGGTGTTTGGTTTTGTTTTGTTCAATCAGTTTTTTGGCAAAATAAAAAATGAGAGGAAAAAAAACAGCAGCCCAGGCTTCATTCATGGCCCCTCTGACATAAATATTTAGGGCGTGATAAGGAGCATAGGTGTAAAAAAGAGCGGAGATAAAACCGCCCAGTTTGCCAAAAAGATTAGTGGCCAACAAATAGATGAACAGGGCGGAAAGAACAATTTGGGTAAGAGCGACCAGCTTGACAGTATTAACAAAGGAAAAGCCCAGGGTACGATAAATTTGGCCGACAAAATATGGTAGAGGTGGATAAAAGTTGAAGAGAGGATAACCGTAACCGTAACCTAAATCGGGTGACCAACGACAGGGAATTTGTCCATCTTGGAGGCATTTTTCCATTTCAAGCTGACGAATCATCTGCATATCATCGTGCATGTTGTAGTAGCCGGGCTTTAGGAGGAAGAAAAAAGCAGGTAAGGTGGCCAGAAAAACAAGAAGGGGCCAGGCGTATTTTTTTTGCATAAAAGTGGCAAACATAATTATATGATACGTAAGCTTTTATATTTTTAGAAGGAGCAACTGATCGCCATCAGGTTTAGGGTATTGTTTTAAGATGGTAAAAGAGTTGTAGTCGGGGATGGTCAGGCGGGAACGATTGATGAGGAGGTAAACCTCGTCACCATGGTTTTTGGCATCAAGGAGTTGGGGTGGAACTTTGGTAAAACCCAAACCTTGACCGATGATGGTCAGACGGGGAAGAGAATCGGTGTAGATCTGAAGACCGTCCGGGAGAGTACCAAAATTGCCTTCGGTGCCGACAATGACATTGGCTGTTTGAGAACGGGAAATAAGATAGTCTGAAGCTTCTTTTATGCCCCAACCTGCGGTCCAATCAGTCAGGTAACCGGTTTCGGTAGAAGGCAAGGATTGGGAAAAGGGCTGAAAAGAAATTTTGTAAATAAAAATAAGATTAAATAGAAGAGGTAAAAAGATAAGCAGTCGGGGTAATTTTGATAAATTAAGGCTAATAATAATAAGCAAAAAAGGCAGGGTAAAAAGAACATATCTGGCAGTAAAAACTTTGGCAAAGATGGCGGTGGCGGTAAGGGGCAGAAGAAACCATAAAAAAGTAATCAGGCTGATTTTTTTTATTTTTGTTTTATGATAAAAAAGAGAAAAGAAAAATAAAAATAAGAGGGGTAGACCGAGATAAGAGGTAAAGATACTAATAATATCTTTTAGGTGAGGGATAAGAGGATCAAAGGGGTGGCGAAGGATTTGGTAGAGAGGCCAAACGTAATCCTTGTTTCGAAGGGCAATCATGTGAAATTGAGGGCCAAGACGGAGAGTGTTGTAAATAAGGAAAGCCAGAGTCAGAGAAATGAGGGGGAAAATACTTTTTTTGATTTGAGAAAAATTGAGAACAAAAAAAGTAGCTAAAGATAAAACCAGAAAATAAATAGCCGGACTTTTGGTTAACCAGGCTAAACCAAGGATGGCACCAAGAATTAGGCTTAAATCAAGTCGGGGAAATTTAGCTAAAAGTAAACTGATAACAAAAGAGAGCAGGGTGAAAGTAGAAAGAAGATTGTCGGGAAGAGCTAAACGATCGAAGAAAAAGAAAAAGGGCAGAAAAATATAAAGAAGGGAGCTAAGAAGAAACAAAGAAGTATGCTTTTTTAAAGCAAAGGCAATAAAATCCAGGGGGTTTTTTGATTGATGGGAAAAAGATTTGACCAGACAGACAGATATTGATAGAAAGATCGTGGTGAAAAAGCCGGCAAAAACGGAGATAAGACGGCCAGCGACAAGAGGATTTTTGACAAACTGAAGTGGACCAAAAGCCAAAAGCCACATAAAAAGAGGCTGTTTGCCGTCGGTTAGGGGGATAAAACGAAGGGTTTCGACGTTTCTGATAACCTGAGCCCAGCGGATATAAATAGCCTCATCGGCAAAGACGGGAATGGCGGTAAGATGCTGGAGACGGGAAAAAAAATATAAAAAAAACAAAACAAAAAAAGATAAAAAGATCTTGGCTTTATTTTTTTGGTTCACGATGATAAAAACCCTTAAGATGGTTTAGTTTGACTCTAATAATTTCTTGGGCCATTTGCTGAGATTCTTTTTTGAAACGGGCGGCATTGTCGCCTTTGGTGGTGGAAACATCCTCATCTTTCCAGCTGACTTCAACTTCTTTGGTTTTGTAACTCCAAAGCTCGGCCATAAAAAGAAGCTCAACATCGAAGGCGGAAACACGCCAACCAGTAGCGGTTTTTTGTTTGAAAAATTGAAGATTGGGAAATAAATCACGGGCGACGGTGGTTTTAAAAGCCTTAAAGCCACATTGAGTATCATCTATTTTTGAAAGTAAGAGCATTTTTCTGACATACAAAAAACCCCGAGACATTATTTTTCTGATAAGACTAAAGCCGTGACGAGTAGTACCCCGAGAACCAATGACAACATCAAAACCTTGGTGAAAATAAGGTAAAAGTTTGTTAATTTCTTTTAAGGGGGTGGATTGGTCCATGTCGGTAAAAAGGACCAAGGGATAGCGGGCGGCTTTGATACCGCCCCAGACAGCCGAGGGTTTACCGCCGTGAGGTAGGTCCAGAACCCGAAAACCAGGATGGTTTTTGACAAAATTTTGACAGAATTTAAGGCTATGGTCAGTGGACTGGTCATTGCAGATTAAAACTTCCCAAACAAAACTTTGCTTGGCTAAAAAATTGGCTACTTGATCAAGAACACCTTTTTTGAGATTGGCTTCTTCGTTGTAACAGGGAATAACAATAGAAATTTTTTGAGCTTTTGTCATTTACTTATTATATACAATTTCTATGTTCCCTCCGGGTTGGGAATAAGGCGATAGACGGTGATGCCATTTATTTGCCATTGACTGTCAATTTTGGCCCAACCGAAGGCGGCAATCCCCCACTCGGGATGGTTGATGGGGTAACAGTCAATGTCGGGGTGAGGTTCACAGATAACAAAGAGCTGGGAGGTAATTTTTTGATCCAGGGTGTAGAGGGGGCTTTGTTTTTGGTAAAAAAAATAGCGGTAAGGAGGATCGTAATTTTGTTTGGCCAAAAGGGCCAAGTTGAAATCTTGAGCGGTAGATTTTTCGATAATAGAATCGGTGATGGCGTTGACTGTCTGTAATTGGCGGTTTGGTGGATATAAAAAAGGATTTTGGGATAAAGAAGCGTAGAGGAGGAAGATAAAAATAGGTGGAGCTAAAAACTTAAATTTAGAAGAGAAAAGCGAGGAAAGAAAAACGCCGGTTAAAATAAAAACAGGAGGAAAAAGAAAGGCAAAATAATGGTCGTAAATGTGTTGTTTATAAAGTCCCAAACCAAGTAGCCCGATTAAAAGCCAAGCAATTAGAAGATTTAAATAAGGATTACTTTGTTTGTTTTTAGTTTTAAATAAGCGATTGAGATAAACAAGGAAGCCAAAAATTAGAATGAGGCCAAAATAGAGACCGTAAGTAGGGTTTTTGCCACTCAAAAGACGACTGATGACCTGAGAAAAGAGAGGGAAAAGCTGAGGCAGGGCCTTGTAGGCTTTAAGATTGACGGTGGTTTGGCGAACGGTGAAAAATTCAATCAGGGCTTTGATATTTTGACCCTGATGTTTGATGTCAAAAAGAAGCTGGGGAAGCAGAGAAGCAAGAAAAATTAAGATGGCGTAAAGAGTGTATCGAAGAAATTTCTTTTTGTTTTTGGGGTCTTTTTTTAGACTAAGATAGTGAAAAAACCAGTAAAGGCCGGCTAAAGGAATAAGCAAAAGACCCAGATAATGGGAATTGAGGATCATGATAAAAGAAAGCGAAGCGTAAATAA
>JAHIEZ010000111.1 GCA_018901355.1 Patescibacteria group bacterium
CTGGTCCAGTACCTGGGCCAGCTTGGGGAAGAGGTGACCGTCCGCCGGAACGACGAGATTAGCCTCGTGGAGATCGAAACCATGAAACCGGAGGCGATCTTTCTCTCCCCCGGTCCCCGTTCGCCGGAGCAGGCGGGGATCACCGTCGACGTGATCAGGATGTTTCACCCCCGCATCCCCATCATGGGGGTGTGCCTCGGTCACCAGGCAATCGCCAGCGCCTTCGGCGGCAGGGTGGTACGGGCGGGGAGAATCATGCACGGCAAGACCTCCCCGATCCTCAATGACGGGCGAACGATCTTCGAGGGGCTCGCCAGCCCTTTTCCCGCCGGACGCTACCATTCGCTGCTCGTGGAGCGGGAGACCCTCCCGGACTGCCTGGAGATCAGCGCGCAGACGGAAGAAGGAGAGATCATGGGACTCCGTCACAAAAGATGGCCCGTGGAGGGGATACAATTCCACCCGGAATCGATCCTGACACCGGGCGGAAAACGGATCATCAGGAATTTTCTCAAGATGCTCGATCGGAAAAGGAGGTACCGCGCATGATCAGAGAGGGGATTGCCAAGGCGGTCCGCGGGGAGAACCTGCGGGAGGGTGAAATGATGGCCATCATGACGGAGGTGATGGAGGGAGAAGCGACGCCCGCCCAGATCGCCGCCTTCATGACCGCCCTTCGGATGAAAGGGGAAACGGTCGAGGAGGTGACCGGGGCGGCCCGCGTCATGCGGCACAAGGCGACCCGGATCGACGCCCGCTCGTCGGTCATCGTGGATACCTGCGGGACGGGCGGGGACGGGAGCAACACCTTCAACATCTCCACGACCACCGCCTTTGTCGTCGCCGCAGCCGGACTCACGGTGGCGAAACACGGAAACCGGGCGGTTTCCAGCGGCTGCGGGAGCGCGGATGTTCTCGAGGCCCTCGGCGTTAGGATCGACGCGGACCAAGAGATCGTGGAGGAGTGCCTCCAGGAGGTCGGGATCGGATTTCTCTTCGCCCCTCGGCTCCACGGAGCGATGAAATACGCGACCGGTCCCCGCAGGGAGATCGGCATCCGGACGATCTTCAACATGCTGGGGCCGCTCACGAACCCCGCGGGGGCAACCTCCCAGCTCATCGGGGTGTACGACCCGAAGCTTACCGAGATGTTCGCCGGGGTCCTCAAGAACCTGGGAACGAAACGCGCCTTCATCGTCCATGGGGCCGACGGCCTCGACGAGGCGACCATCACGGGCGAGACCCGGGTCTCCGAGCTGAAGGAGGGGCTGATCACGACCTACAACATCGATCCTCTGGAGCTTTTTGGAGAGACCTATCCGGCTTCCGATCTCCGGGGAGGGGACGCCGAGGCGAACGCCCGGATCACGACGGAGGTCCTGACCGGCGGCCGGCAAGGGGCTTGCAGGCAGATCGTCATTCTCAATGCGGCACTCGCCATCGTGACCGGGGGAAAGGCCGCGACAATCCGGGAGGGCGTAGCGACCGCCGGGAACTGCATCGACAGCGGCGCCGCGCTGAAGAAGCTCCAGGCGCTGATAGAGCGGAGCAACAGTTGACGGTGACGGCTTCGGAAAAAGCCCGGATGCTGCGCTAAAGCTTCATCCCTCGTCATTGCGACGTACGGAAAAGTACGCCTCATTCCTCATGACCGGGAGCGCAACCCGGAAGCCCCTCTTACGGGACGACGGGGCGCTATGAAAACGATTTTGTTCCTTACCGGGACATGTCGCACGAAGGGCGGCATGTCAATCGCGCGCCTTGCCTGCGGAGCTTTTTACGAAGCCGTCTCCTCACCCTGATCCCCTCGAAGGGCGATCCATCCAGGAGGTAAGGATTCGGGAGAGGGAGAAATGATTTTTCGGGAACGGAATGGTGATTTTCGCAGGAAGGGGATGGCGAGATGATTCTGGATGATATCGTCGAGGCCAAGCGCCGCGAGGTGGCCGGAAGGGGAAAAACGATCCCCCTCTCCGCGCTGGAGGCGGTCATAGAGGGGGCGCCCCCGACCCGCGATTTCCGGCAGGCGCTCGGCGGCGGGGAGTGCACGATCATCGCCGAGGTGAAGAGGCGCTCCCCTTCCCGGGGGGTCATTCGGGAGGATTTCGACCCCGTCCGGATTTCCGGGGAATATGAAAGGCACGGGGCGGCCTCGGTCTCCGTCCTCACGGACGAGGCCTTCTTCGGGGGGAGCGAGGCGGATCTGACCGCCGTAAAAAACGCCATCTCCCTGCCGGTCCTCCGGAAGGAGTTCATCATCGATCCCTGGCAGATCCTCGAGACGCGGGCGATCGGCGCCGACGCCCTCCTCCTGATCGCGGCCGTCCTCGGGGAGAGTCGGCTCCGTGAATATCGTGATCTTACCGCTTCGCTGGGCATGGCCTCACTGGTGGAGGTTCACGACCGCCGGGAACTGGAGATGGCCCTTGGCGCCGGCGCCGAGATCATCGGGATCAATAACCGGGACCTCCGGACCTTCACGACGGATATCGGGACATCGCTTGCGCTCGCGCCCCTCGTCCCGCCGGACCGGATCATCGTCAGCGAAAGCGGGATCCATTCCAGGGTTCAGATCGAGATCCTCCTGCGGGCAGGTGTCCGGGCCTTTCTGATCGGGGAGGCGCTGGTCGCGGCCCCGGATAGAGGAGCGAAGATGAGGGAGCTCCTGGGACGATGAAGGATTCGCATACGAAGGTCAAGATCTGCGGGATCACGCGCCTCGAAGACGCCCTTTGCGCAGCGGCGTGCGGGGCGGACGCCGTCGGGTTCATCTTCCATCCGGAAAGCCCTCGTTACATTACACCTGAAAGGGTAAGGGCAATCGTCACAAGACTACCCCGGGGGATCGCAACGGTCGGCGTCTTCGTCAACCACAAGAGGGAGGAGGTGGAACAGACGGCAGAGGTGTGCGGCCTCGATCTGATCCAGCTCCACGGCGACGAATCCCCCGCTTACTGCCGTCAATTCCCGCCCGAGCGAGTCATCAAGGCCGTCTCCCCCGGGACGCCCGAAGAGGTCCGGGCGCTTGGCGCTTACGAGGTACGAGCTTTTCTGGTTGACGCCCGGGATACCGGCCGCTACGGGGGAACGGGGAAGCGGTCCGACTGGGAACTGGCAATAAAAATCCGGAAGGCGCACCCCTTGATCCTCGCCGGCGGTCTCGATCCGGGGAACATCAAGGAGGCCCTCGCCGCCGTCGCCCCTCACGCCGTAGACATCAACAGCGGCTGCGAGCTGGCGCCGGGGATCAAGAATCACGACCGGATGCGGCGGATCATCGAGATAATCCGTGCAGCGGGCGCGCCCGGACCGAACGTTATCTTTGACAACTTCGTAAAAAGAAAATTTCCCCCTCCCCCGGCGGAAGGGTATTAAGGGGAGGGGAAGGGAATTTTTTTGACCGGGAGCGCATCCCGCAAGCC
>JAHIEZ010000073.1 GCA_018901355.1 Patescibacteria group bacterium
CAAAATGACGCCGAATTCGCCAAACTCGGCGAACCCTGCAATCACTGCCCGGCCTGTATAGGAATAGACCAAGGCCAGGCCTTGGATATTATTGAAATTGACGCCGCTTCCAACCGCGGCATTGATGAAATCCGGAATCTCAAAGAAAGCGTCCGGCTCTCCCCTACTTCCTTCCGGAAAAAGATTTTTATCATAGACGAAGCGCATATGTTGACCAAGGAGGCCTTTAATGCTTTGCTGAAATTAATCGAAGAACCTCCGGCCCATACCGTTTTTATAATGTGTACAACTGATCCGGAAAAAATACCGGAGACAATTATCTCAAGATTGTTGCGAATTGATTTTCGCAAGGGAAAGGCAGACGAGCTGACAAGATCTTTGGAAAGGGTAATTGCCGGAGAAAAAATAGAGATAGACGAGAAATCGAAGCAGATAATAGTGTCAAAAAGTGATGGTAGCTTTAGAAATTTGCACAAAACTTTTAATGAGATGGTGATGGAGTTTGGTAAAAAAATAGAAGAGAAGCAGACGAAGGCATATTTTGCCAGTCATTTGGGGGCATACGAAGGGGGAGAATTGGAAGATGATTTAGTGGCGGGAAAAACCAAGATTATTTTGGAAAAATTGGAAAAAATGGCTGAGGTGGGAGTGGATTTTTCTCTGTTAAGACAGAAATATTTATTTTATTTTCAAAAAAGATTATTGGCCAGTTTGGGAGTAGGGGAATTGGCCGGACCAATGGGTGGAGGAGAATTAAAAAGATGGTTGGGTTTGTTGATTGAGGTGGGAAAATATGAAAAAGAGGTAGAAATTGAGCAATTGCCTTTACAATTGGCGGTGGCAGATTTTTTGAAAGATAAAAAAGAAGAAGTGGTAGAAAAAAAAGAAGAAAATAAAGAAAGAAAACCGGTTTTGGGAAAGATTGCTTTGGCAGAAGTGGAGAAAAAATGGGCTTCGGTGTTGGCGGCGGTAAAGCCTTTTAATCATAGTGTGGAGGCTTTTATGCGATCGGCCAGACCGAAGAAGGTGGAAGGAGAAGTACTGACTCTAGAAGTTTTTTATCCTTTTCATAAAGAAAAATTGGAAGAAGCAAAAAATAAAAAAATTATGGAGAGTGGGATTTTGAAGGTTTTTGATTGTCAGATGTTGGTGGATTGTGTTTTGGGTGAGAGCAGAAGAGGAGAGGCGATAGAGCATAGAGAAGAAGTAATAGAAGAAGATAAAAATAAAGACATGTATGACGTGGCCAAAGAGATATTTGGCTAGCGAAAGGTGGTAAAATTAAGGGTTTAGAATTTAAAAAAAATATGATTGGTGATAAAGCAAAATTGATGGCAAAAGTGTTTAAGTTAAAAAAAGAAGTGGAGAGATTGTCAGCCGGGGTAGAAGAAAACGGGATTGAGGTAGAAGTAGGAGGATTTATGGCCATGGGAGAGCCAAAAATTAAAACCTTAAAAGTGGATGGAGTGGAGAACAAAATATTAACAGAGGCGATAAATAAGGCTTTAAAAAAAGCGGCCAAAGCTTCGATGATGAAAATGAAAGAAAACGGTGAAGGGTTAATGTAAGGAGTTTTATGGCTGATTTCCCACTGGCAATTAAAAAATTGATTGGGGGTTTGGAGAGGTTGCCGGGGATTGGACCGAAAGGAGCCAGTCGGTTGGTTTTTTATTTACTAAATACACCGAAGAGTTTTGTCGGTGATTTATCAAAAATGCTTTTGGCTTTGGAAGAAGTAAAAATTTGTCAAAATTGTTTTGGAGTGGCAGACAGAGAAAAGTGCTCTATTTGTGCCGATTTAAAAAGAAAGAAAGATTTGATTTGTGTGGTGGAAGGGTCGATTGATGTGATGGCTTTAGAGGCGGTAGGGGGCTATAAAGGGGTTTATCATGTCTTGGGTGGAGTGATTAATCCTTTGGATCATGTGGGGCCGGATGACCTGAAAATTGTAGAGTTGGTAGAGAGAGTAAGGCAGTTGGAAAATGGGCATGAGGTGGAAATAATTTTGGCTACCAATCCGACTATGGAAGGGGAGGCGACAGCCATGTATCTTAAAAGAAAACTGGAAGCCTTGGATAAAAATATTAAAATTAGCCGAATAGGTAGTGGTTTACCGATGGGGGCCAGTTTGGAATTTGCCGATAGAGCAACCCTGAGTCGGGCCATGGAGGGGAGGAGAGATATATGAAAAATGTGATAAAACAGATTGCTCAGGAGAGTAAAGAAACTTTGGTAGAGGAGGGTAAAAAAATATTAAGAGGAGTAATAACAGGTAAAGAATTAGTGGCGGATGCCAAAATGATGAGTCCGGAAGAAATGGCTCAAAAACAACAAGAAGATGAAAGAAAAAAACAAGCGGAAATGCAAAAAGTAAGGGAACAGGGGAGAAACGTGGAGGGAGAGATGGAACAAATAAGACAGGAAAAAAAGCAAAAAGAGGAGGAAGAGGAAAAGGTTTTTTTGGAAAAAATAGAAAGACAGAGAAGGGCGGAAGAGGAAGAAAGACAGAGTTTTGTTATGGAGGTAGCGTCGAGTCCTGGCGGACCTGCTAAAAGGAAAAAAAGCAGGGGCAGTGCTTTTGCCAGAGGCAAAAAACAGCCAAGTCAGGCAGAGATGACAGCCACAGGTGAATTTAGCAAAAAACCGGATTAGGTATAATAAGAAGATGAAGCTTTATAATACTTTAAGTCGCAAAAAGGAAGAATTTAAACCAATTTCTGAGGGTAGGGTGGGGGTATATTCCTGTGGACCGACGGTATATTGGAATCAGCATATTGGTAATATGTATGCTTTTTTGTGCTGGGATATATTAGTGAGAAGCTTGAGATATTTGGGTTATGAGGTGAAATGGGTGATGAACATAACCGACGTGGGGCATATGACCAGTGATGAAGATAGTGGTGAGGACAAGATGGAGAAAGGAGCAGAAAGAGAGGGTTTGACTGTGTGGCAGATTGCTAAAAAATATGAAAAGCAATTTCTGGAAAGCTTAGAAGGGTTGAATATTGTCAAACCGGACAAACTAGCCAGAGCGACGGAACACATAAAAGAACAAATAGACTTGGCGCTAAAAATCGAAAAAAACGGCTTTGCTTATAAAACAAAAACCGGATTGGTTTTTGATACCGGTAAATTTGCCGATTATGCCAAGTTTGCCAATTTGAAATTGGAAGAAATGGAGGCGGGAAAGAGATTGGAAGTAGACAAAGATAAGAAAAAACCTTGGGATTTTTTGTTGTGGGTGACCAATCAGGCTAATCACCAAATGCGGTGGGATAGTCCTTGGGGGAAAGGGTTTCCCGGTTGGCATTTGGAGTGTACGGCCATGTCGACAAAATATTTGGGAGAAAAATTTGATATTCATACAGGGGGAATTGAACACATCGGAGTGCATCATACCAACGAAGTGGCTCAGGGTTTTGGAGCGTTTGGAGAAAATACGGCCAATTTTTGGTTGCACAATGCTTGGTTAAATTTGAAAAAAGGCAAAATGAGTAAATCGAAAGGAGGTGGCTATACGGTACAGGATTTGGCGAAAATGGGTTATGAGCCTTTGGCTTTTCGTTACTTAGTCTTACAATCGCATTATAAAAAAGGATTATTTTTTTCTAAAGAATCTTTGACGGCGGCGGAAAAAG
>JAHIEZ010000074.1 GCA_018901355.1 Patescibacteria group bacterium
ACTCCGTGCCAATCGTTGGGCTCAAGTTGGTCGCGTTTTATCAGGCCCCAATTACATCAAAATTATTAGAGCCGCCAAACGTCAAATCAAAAAATCCCCTCCGGCTATTGTTTTCCCCGTTTTAACCGATCAGCAAATTCTCGCTCTTTTTAAATAGATGAAAACTAAACTATCCATCATCATTCCCACCTGGAACACCGCCAAAATTACTTTAAAATGCGTTCAAACCATCAAAAAGCACCTGTCAGATTTAAAATCTCAAATTATCGTCGTCGACAACGCTTCCACTGACAACACCGAAAAGCTTCTCAACATAAAAGGGGTTGATTTTATCAAAAACCCACAAAATTATGGTTTTTCCAAAGCCTGCAACATTGGTGCTAAAAAAGCAGTAGGGGATTATCTTCTCTTTCTAAATTCCGATATGGAATTAATTGATAATAGTCTCGAAAATATGTTCAAATATTTTCGAGAAAATCCCCAAATTGGTCTTATTGGTCCTCAATTTTTAGATCCGGATCATGGCATTCAGGCTTCTGTCTTTCCTCCGCAAACAATATTAAATGCTATTAAAGAATTTTGGCTTGGTAAACCTACCTATTCAAAATATACTCCCAAGATCAAGACCGCTATCCCCGTTTGGGCCGTTTCCGGTGGGGCAGTTCTTGTCAAAAATAATCTATTTAAAAAAATAGGTGGTTGGGACGAAAAATATTTTATGTACTTTGAGGACCTCGATCTCTGCCGCAAAATTCACCAACTAGACAAGCAGGTTGTTTACTATCCTCAAGCTAAACTAATCCATCGTCACGGTGCCAGTGGTAAAAAATTAGCCGATCCACAAAATCAATGGCGCCGTCTTATCCCCAGTGCCAAAAAATACCACGGAATTGTTAAATATTATCTCCTATTTTTGATCACCCGCCTTAGTCAAAAGCTCAATCGTTCTTAAATAGTAAGGTGGAGAACCATCGGGTCGATAAATTGTCTCTATGGTCTCAACTTCGACTAAAGACTTAAATTTTTCTTCAACTACACAACCCTCAGCGTCCACGAATAAAACATTCTCCCAGCCTTCTATATTTTTTCCCAAAGCTGAATTTAAAGGACACTTGTTAGTCGAAAAAACAAAATTCTGAAATTTCCTCTCTTCTTCACTACTTATAAGCGATCGATTAAAACCACTAGGTTCATATTTTCCCAAAAACCCTATCCATGGATATAAATCATCAGGACTGTTAGTTAAAACGATCTCTTTATAATTATTTTTAACCTCATCCAATCTTTTCACCAACTCCACATTACCTCCATTGCGATAATAACTAGCAAGACCCATTTTTTGATGAACGAAATACATGTGCCAAAAATAAATAAAATTAAACAAATACCCCAAACCAAACAACGGCAAAAACCACCTTAGTCTTTTTGGCAATTTAAACAAACCATATCCACCATAAGCCATTATCATCATCAAAAAAGGAATCATATAAATTGCCCTTTGCAAATTGGGGGTATCCTCAATAGTTACCGCTGCCGGTACTGGTGCCAAAACCAGTAAGGCCAAAACAATCAACATCTCTTTCTTTTTAGATACCCAAAACAAACCCAAAAACAACAATAAAAATTCAAAATAAGTCAACAAACCAACATAGGGAACGGTATAACGAATTGGTTTCGCCGTCTCACCCAACAAAAAACTTGTACCAAAATATTCTTTATATTCTTCCATAAATCGCCTCATATATGAGGCCACTCGATTATGAAAGACTCTGGCTCTGAATACATGCCCCGGACCCTCTTCCACCGGCATTTTAGTCACTTCATACAAAACCTTAAAATCACTTTTCAAACTCACCTGTGACATTCTCCCTCTGGCCTCTTTACCGGACATAAACAACAAAGTCGTTACCAACAATATTAAAAAAATTATCATCGGTTGAAAATAAAAAACTTTCTCTCTCAAACAACATCTTTTTGTCAAAATAATTGCCAAGACAAAAGCCGGAGCCAAGATTCTTATACTGTGATAAAAAAAATAGCTCAAAACAAAAAAAACAACCGAGTAAACAACATTTTTATAATCTTTTTGACGAAAACTTTTAAACAAAAAATATGTTCCCCATAAACTAAAAAATATTGATATTACACTTTCACTACTTGATCGACTGGCAATAATATGCCACGGATTTAAGGCTAAAAAAATCGATGCCATTATCCCCAAAGCAATATTTTTTTTATTCAGTTCTTTTAATACAAAAACGATAGGAAACATCGTCAAAGATCCAATTAATGCAAAAGGCAAACGAACCGCAAAAATAGTTTTACCAAAAACCATTAAAAAGGGGATTATCAAATACAACAAACCTGTCGGTCTAAAATCACCAAAAGAATCATAATAAAGTGGAAACATGTTTCCCTTATCGTCCATTCCGGTTTTTAAAATAGAATAAGCATTCCATCCCGCCTTAACTTCATCTATGTGAAAACCGTAGGGAATTTCGTCTAAGCGAAAAAGCCGGACAAATAATGCCAACAAAAATATGGCTCCATACCAAAAATATTTTTTAGTTATAATTTTTCTCATCAATTTAAGAAATATTTTGCCACCAATAATCAATATTTATACTTCTTAAGTAAACCAGGTTTGTATAAATAATCACTGCCATTATCATCAATAATAAAATTCTAAAAACAAAGACCTTTTTTTGTTTACAAAATGAACTCAAAATCAGGAGAAAAAACACTGTCGATACTAAAATTCTCCACCAATTAGCATAAACTTGAAATTCAAAAATACCCATTACACGGGAAATATTCGCCCCAACAATTAAAATAGAAACAAAAAAAACAGCCATTAAATTTTTTCCTTTCTCAATTCCATCAGACAAAAATTTAGCCAATATAATTATCAACAAGGGCCAAAAAGGAAAACTATACCACCCATACGGTTGACTGCCAAAAAATATATAAATAATTAAATAAGAAAAAATACCCCACATCGTTAACTTCAAACCAAAATTTTTTGGTTTTTTAATCAACAATCCCAAAAAAACCAACCATCCGCTAATAATAGAAATTTCGGGTAAAAACTTATGTTGGGTTAATCGCTGATTTCTGATTAATTCAATCAAAACATTGGGGCCTATTCCATAAAAACGATTGTAGTTTGAAAACAAAATATTTTTAAAATTAGGGAGTCCATAAATCGAACCATAAATTACAAACAAAAAACTAATCGGTAAACTAATTGCCAAAAAAAATCCAAAATCATTCCAAAACGAATTTTTACTTTTCTTTAAATTGCCAAGCAAAGCAAACAAAACAAAAAGGTGACAAACCACACCGGTCAACTTGAACAGCGTCGCCACTCCTGCCACCAAAGCCACCATAAAAAGCCAGACATCTTTTTTTCTTTTTATATAAAGGCTGGTAAAAATCATACAAGCTAACAGGCTGGGGATAATGGCATTTTCTGCTTGTATCATTCTGCCGCTTAAAACCACCAGTGGTGTTGTAGCGTAAATTAAACCACCAATCATGGCCGTTAAAAACCCAAAATTAATCCAGCAATAAATTGTCAACAATGCCACAGAAATAGTACTGATAATTATTATCGGCTTTCGAATAATATAACTAGTCGTATCTTCAAATACTCTTACTCCCGACAAATAAGCATAACCACCGGTAATTAAACCCAAAAGCGGCGGATGATCCATCCAGGGATAATTAATAATTAGCGGATCTCCACTCGAAACTGTTTGGAAAAACCTATCCACGTTTACATAACGAGGCAAAGAATGTTTATAGCCCTCAATACCCGAAATACCCACTGGCATCCCACTCTCAATTAGGGACAGACCAACCCAAGAATAACTATATTCATCAACCGATTGTCCGGGAATGGGAATTTCGGCATAATTTTTTTTCCTGACCAATAAAGCCAAAATTACTATCCCCACCAACAAAAAACATTTTATTATTTTTAAAAAATTATTCTTCATCATTCACTTTTTCATAACAATCAATTGTGCTTGTTGGTCGAATCATTTGAACCTCCATCTCCGCAGTTAATATCTTATTATCCAAATAACATTTGAAGTTTTTTTCGGCCAACAATTTTTCTTCAAAACCAATAATTCGTGCATATTCTTTTATCACACCCTCGACCGTTTTGTCCTCTGTGGCCGACAAAGACAAAGTACTGCTCGCCTTCCTCCCTGCCACACACATTATGTTAATCTTGACATAATTCCCCACTTCTTTTGGATCCCCCAAAATCTGATATTTACACAAGTCGTCAGTCATGTCTCTAAACTTCGACTTTCCCGATATCATCTCCTTTAATTTTATCTCGGAAAAATTGTTGGCCATTCTTGATTTAAGTCCAAAACACATTAGCAAAACAAACACTCCATAAAACATTCCAAAAATTAACAAGACTTTTTTTCTCTTGACCATTAATATAGTATATATTGAAATGCTAAAAAATCTCTATCAAAGATTTAATCTTAAAAAGATTATCATTCTCGGTCTGATTGTCAGACTGATTTCTTGGCCATGGATCTATCACGGAGATGTCAATGCCACCTATTGGTGGGGTAAATTTGCTTCCGAGTTTAATTGGAGAGGTTACTATGATTGGCTTTATTTTGGTGGACACGGACAACCGGACCAACCGATGATAAACATTTATTACAACTGGGCTGTTAGACAAATATATTTATTCTTCTACCACATTTTCTGGTATCTAAACATCCACATTCCTGTCTTTCCTTCTAATTTTATGCAGTGGTATTTCTTAAACGGCAATCAATATCTTCTGAAAATTCCCATGATTATAGCCGATCTGTTTATTGTCTATTTTTGTTATAAATTTACCAAATCAAAAAAAATAGCTCTGATTCTGGCCCTTTTTCCCCCTCTGATTTACAACAGTGCTGTTTGGGGTAGCGGTGACAGTATTATCAACCTCTTGGCATTACTCGCTATATATTTTTTCTGGAAAAAAAAATACTTCACCGGCATTATTTTTTATCTATTTTCAGTTCTTTACAAATCTTCTCTCCTTATCTGGGCTCCCATTATTTTAATTATCTTAATCAAAAATAAAATCAGCTCCAAAAAGATCATTTTATCCGGCGTTTTTTTGTTGTCACTCATCTATCTTGTCTGTTTACCTTTTAATCCGATAGAAATAAACCCTTTAATTTGGTTCTTCCAAACCATGTTGACAAAAATTTTGCCCGGAGTCATGGATCAAATTAGCGCTAATGCCATGAATTTTTGGGCTTTGTTATATGGCCTAAAACCAAGAGTTGACAATTTTCTCTTTCTCGGTTTTATTAATGTCAGGCTTTTTTCTATCTTGATCTGTTTTATCCTTTACCTTCATCAAATTTTAAAACTTAACAAAAACTATTCCAAAAAATCTCTTCTTTTATCTCTGGTCAGTCTTTCCATGATCACCTTTACTTTCATGACCAGAATGCACGAACGCTATTCCTTTCCCGCTCTTATTCCTCTACTTTTACTAAGTCACTTTGATCACCGTTTTGTAAAATACTTTATTACCCTGTCTGTTACTCATCTTATAAATGTTTACAGTGGTTGGTGGACTCCCAACATACCTCCGCTGGTTAACTTGTTAGATAACGATTTTGTCGTTCGCCTCATCAGTTTCATCAATATAATCATCACTCTAAAACTGGTCTTCTTTAACCTTGACATAAAAAACACTCATAACAATCATCATCAACCACCACCACCAAAACGACATTAGTTTATTGATCAACCCAACCGTTCCTGCTTTCCCAATATAATAAAAATTTACTGCCCATCTGTTGCTTTCATCAAGTCTTATCTTTAACAAAGAATCCTCTGTCACCACATCTCTTGTTTCCAAAACTATATTTTCAGAATTTGACATAAAACTCGGTACGTCAACTCTCAACCAACTATTAGCCCCGGCGTTAAAACCACTAAACTCTTTTTCAAAAACTTCCCCCATATTATCCGTCATCCACAAAACTCCTCTGTCTTGGGAACTTAAACTAGGATTATCCAAAGAAATTTCAAAATATTTTAAACCAGGTTTGATCATATAGATCCAATTTTTACCAACGGTTTCACTCAAATAGATTGAGTTGCCCTCTCCCTGAGAATATTCAGTTTCAATTGTATTTATGTTATTTAATAAAATACAAAGAACAAACACTAATAACCAAGGCATAAAAACAAACCAATCTTTCATTTTAATTCCTAGACTTTTTTGATTCTTTATTCTTATTTTTCTGCTTAAATACCAAATAGCCACTCCGGCCAACACACTTTGACTCAAGCTAAGAAACATAGACATGTCCATACTCTTGTTTCTGAGAAATTCAACCAAACTTGGGAAATTAAGCAAACTCGGGCTAATAGGTGCCAAAAGCCCCCAAGTCAAAAATCTATCATCAAAACCCAAAGTTAACACAAACCAGGTCCCAAATATTATCAATAGTGCCAATAAATCATTTTTGTTAACCCCCCGGGTAAACAACCAAACCGACAAAAAGGGGATTATCCACAACATCCATTGCGGATTAAAGTGGCTAAAAGCCAAAATCACCAAACAACTCTGAAAGATAACAAAAGAAGTCTGCATCTTTTTATTTTTACTTTTATTTTGCCAAGCTCTAAAAGCTATCAATACCAACAACATCGGTACAATCAATATTTGTTTTTCAAAACCAATTCCGATATTGGCCACCAACATTCTTTGTGACAAACCTGAATTCAAAACGGCTTTTGCAAAATAACTTTTCCCCAACCACGGTAACAAAATCAAAACATAAGTTCCTACCAACAAAAATATTCTCCCGGCCAACTTAAAAATCTTTTTTTCATACACCAACAAAAACATTATTCCCCAAATAACAGGATAACTTTTAACCCCACTAGCCAAACCCCAAAGCAAAATTGACAACCACCATTTTTTCTCATAAAACAACATTCCTCCTAAAAACAAAAATATGGCTACCACATCATTTTGTCCCATCGCCACCAAGGCATACAAGGTCACCGGATTGAAATACCAAAACAAAGCCGCCATTTTAGCCTTGTTATTATCCCCACCGGCTCTTTTTACTATCAAAAAAATAAAATATCCGCACACCAGCCCCAGTATCAACAACGGAAATTTTACCGCCAAGTTATATTTCAAAGCATTTTCGTCAAAACTTGCCTGGGTACTTCCGGAAGTTAACCATTCATCAAAGCCCTGTCCACCAATAAATTTTGAAATCGGATAATGAATTTTTAGCCACCAAAAGTGTGCCGGAGGATAATGAAAATCTGGTATATCCAATTTATGACCATCAATATAACCATAAATATCCCAAATTCTGCCACCTTCTAAGGCCGAATATCTCAAGGTTAACTTTGTATCAGGGTGATAGGTAAACGGGGCAATCAAAAAATATACCAGTCCGGCCAATAAAATAATTTTCTTCATCACTTTAGTATAAAATAGATAAGCAGCAAATGAAACCCAAAATATTGACTCTAGGCATTATCATCTTATTTTCTCTGACAATTCGTTTAATTTTTCTAAACATTATTCCGGTCGGTATCAACAACGACGAGCTTCATTTTGTTTTAAACGCCAAATCTATTTTTTACGGTTTTACTAATATTGAAGCTAAAATTAACCCTTTTAAGCTGGCAGAAATTTCCAGTTTAATTTTTGCTCCCATCCTTGGCCCCTTGCCTAACAATTTATTTACCGCCCGTCTACCATATGCCCTTATTGGTTCTCTTTCTGTTGTCTTAGTCTATTTAATCACTCTCAGGCTTAGTAAAAATTCTACTCTGGCCCTAATCTCCGCCCTGGTTATTTCCCTCAATCCCTGGAGTATCTATGTCAGCCGAACTTCTTTTGACCCCCCCATTGCCGTCTTCTTTTTTCTTTTAACCATATATTTACTCAGTTTATCAAAACCAAAATATCTCCTCTTGTCAATTGCCCCCGGCCTTTTAGCTTTTCATTCGTATATCGCCACTAAGGTTATTTTCTTTCCTATTATCGCCATTAGCTCATTTTTTTTATGGCAATTTAATCATCAAAAAAACAAACTTATTTACTTAATAGTCGTTGTTTCCGCTCTTTTAGTTACCCTGAATTTTATTCTTGGTCTGTCAAACCAACCGGTCGGCCACAGAATAAATGAGATTCAAACCCCAAATTCGTTGGAAATCAGAGATCAGGTCAACCTTGAAAGACGTCAATCCCTCCAAGTCCCGATTATTATGGAAATGTTTACCAACAAATATACTGTTTACCTTAAAAATTTTACTCAAAAATACCTTTATAATTTTTCTACCGACATTCTCTTCCTCCACGGTGATCCTGCTTTTACCGGTTCCTTATGGCAACATGGTTATTTTTACTACCTTGACGCTCTGCTTATCTTATTTGGCCTGCTTTATCTCTACAAAACATATCCAAAAATTTTATCTCTCCTGTCTTGTCTCATTCTTCTTTCCCCAATTCCCGAAGCCATTCGCTCTGACACCATTCCTTCCTATGTTTTTCATTCCTCATTCCAATTTCCCTTACTTTGCATCATTATCGCCGCCGGAATCTTATTTCTCTGGCAAAAGTTTCCTTACAAATTAATCCAATTTTCTTTCCTCTTACTATATCTTTTGTCTTTTATAAACTTTGTCGATATTTACTTTTTCAAAGCCCCTATCTATCAACCCGAATCATTTGTTTTTAGTCATCACCTTCTTGCAAAATACCTCCAATTGGAAACCGACAAAAACAAAGAGATTTATGTTCTGAGCCAAGAACCGGAGCTCCTATTTCGTTCTTATCTTTTTTACACCAATTATTATCAAAAAGACAAATTTGAATCAATTAAAAATATTTATGCCAAGGCCACTGACAATATCACCTTCAACCACATTCATTTTATAAACCACCACCAATATCTTCCTTCCGGAGACAATTTTACCCTGATTTACAACTCAATTCACTTTGATTTTCAAAAGGACAACCCCACTTTTTATATCAGCAATCCCGCCGATGCCGGCAACATCTACACCATCAATCGGGGTTCAACTTGTCAAAATTCAATCTTGTCTACCTACCCCAACAACATTAGATTAAAAGACCTTAATTTAGATAAAATAAATGAAAATGATTTCTGTCAAAAGTACATCACCATAAAACCATGAAAAGAAAACATGTTTTTTTAACTCTCATCCTCCTTTTTACCGCTTTTATCCGTCTCTACAAAATAACCACTCTTCCTCCGGCCCTTTTTTACGACGAAATCGATGCCGGCTACCAAGCCATGATTTTTAATCAAAATCAAACAGATTATTATGGCACCAAGTTTCCTTTTCACTTTCACTCCTTTGGTGATTTTCGCACCCCACTTCAAATTTATTCTGTCGCTCTATTTCAAAAACTAAATCTCGATCCTGATCTGGCAGTTCGCCTCCCTTCCGCCATCTATGGCATTCTCTCCGTCTTCGTTTTATATCTGATTACTCAGTCGCTTGTCCCTGTTTTTTTGTTAGCCATTTCTCCTTGGGCCATTCACTATAGCCGCATTGGATTTGAAGTTTCCGGTATGCTTCTTTTTATTTTCTTGGGTATATACTTCTGGCAAAAATTCCTTCAAAACAAAAAAACAAAAAATCTATATCTTACCGCCTTTTTCTTCTGTCTTTCACCCTATTTTTATAGTACCGCCAAACTATTTATTATTATCATCGCTCTACTTTTAGCTCTTATTTGGCAAAAATCTATTTTAAAGTTTGGCTTAAAAAAATTAATTTTACCTCTTCTTTTTGCCATTTTACTTCTATCTCCACTAGCCCTGGACACTATCAAAGGCAATGCCGGTTATCGTTTTTCTTATATCAGTATTTTTACCATGCCTCATCGGGAACAAATTGTCGACACTCTCCGTTATCAAGATGCCTCCACCGACCACCAGAATCAAATCGGTCTTTCCACTTCCCTTTCATCCCGCCTTTTTCACAATAAATATCAACTGGTAGTTCAAAGATTTATTTCCAATTACGTCAGTTCTTTTTCCTCCGATTTTTTATTTCTAAAAGGGGACAACAATGTTCGTCACGGCTTTGGCAATCATGGTTTATTGTATTTACTTGACTTCGTCTTTATTTTGATGGGTTTATTTTCATATTTTTCTACCAAGCCAAAAAGAAAACTCTCCACTCTCTTTTTTTGGCTCTTGGTTTTTTCTCCCATTCCCTATGCCCTCACCCGCGATTCAGATTTTACTCATGCCACCAGACTGATTTTAATGCTTCCTTCAATTATTTATTTTTCCTATTTAGGCGTTAAATTTATTCAATCAAAATCTCCCCTGGCAGTCATTCCCGTTTTTATTTTATATTTTTTGTCTTTTTTAAATTTCTGGCACTATTATTATTATCATTATCCCCAAGAATCAGCTCGTGCCTGGAATACCGGCATGAAAGAAGCTGTTTTAGCCACCAATGATTATCCCAAAAATGCTTTTATTTTCTCTGATGACTATATTTCCTTTGTTTCCTTTTTCCTTTATTATCATCCCTACCAACTAAATCCGGGGGACTCTTTAGAAAATCATTTAAAACCAATTAGCAACGATTCATTTTCCGGACAAGTTATCGATGATAAATACTATTTTGGACACGTAAATTGGCGGGATCTTTCAGATTTCCCCCCAAACAGTCTCTACGTTCTTCCTGCTTCTGAGTATAACGTTCCCAATTTCCCCACTTATCCGATTGTCAAAGAAATTAACAAAAAATACGAAAACCAAGAAAGTTTTTATCTGATAGAAAAATAATGAAAACAAAAAATAAAAAGTACTTACTTCTTGTTTTACTTGTCTCTCTTTTAACCTGCGCCCGGCTTTTTCGCCCGGGTTACTTTTCCATGCAGGATGATATTCACGTTCTTCGTTTACAACAATTTGATCAATGTTTAAAAGACGGCCAAATTCCCTGTCGTTACACTGCCAGTGGGGGATTGGGTTATGGATGCCCCCTATACAACTATTATTCTCCCTTGCCCTATTTTGTTGCCGAGATCTTCCACTTGGTCGGTTTTAGCCTCATAAATAGCCTCAAGATACTTTTTATTCTCGGTCATCTTCTTACCGGCATTTCTATGTTTCTCTTTGCCTCCCTCTATTGGGGCAACTTAGGAGGACTGCTTTCATCCGCTCTTTTTCTCTTTGCCCCCTATCGGGCCATTGATGGTTACGTCCGGGGTGCTTTGGCAGAATTTTTAGGCATCTCACTTCTACCCCTAATCTTTTATTATTTAACTCAGAAAAAAACCAAAACCTGTATCATTGCTATTTCTGCCCTTCTCCTGACTCACAATTTAACCAGTCTGGTCACATTACCCCTAATCGCTATCTATGTTTTTCTTACCAACAAATACAAAATTAAATCACTCTTCTTTTTAGTCGTTCCTTTTTTTCTCTCGGCCTTTTTTCTTCTTCCGGCTATTTTTGAAAAAAATCTGGTTACTCTACCTACCATGACTCAGGGCTATTTTGATTATCGTGCCCACTTCACTACTCTAAAGCAGTTATTTTTAGATCGTAGTTGGGGTTTTGGTGCTTCTCTCTGGGGCCCCGTTGACGATATGTCTTTTCAGGTTGGTTTACCTTTATGGCCCCTAGCTCTACTTAGTTTGTTTTTTATCTACAAGCAAAAAAAAGCAAAAAATAAAATTATTCTCGGTCTTTTCTCGGTTACTGCCATTTTTGCTCTTTTTTTAACTCACAACAAATCTACTTTTATCTGGACCCACTTACCTTTTATGGCCTATTTTCAATTCCC
>JAHIEZ010000075.1 GCA_018901355.1 Patescibacteria group bacterium
CAAAATTTCGCCTTTTACTCTTTATCCTGCCATTTTTACCCTAGCCACTCTTTTTGTGGCTCATCGCGATATCTCCCGTTATCTGGCTCCCGTTTATCCCTTTATTTTTCTGGCTTTTCCCAAATTTCTCACCCGTCCCTCCACTAAAATTGTTTTTTTGCTTCTTCTGCCGGCCCTGATTCTCTTTGCCGTCAATTTTGTCACTCAAAATACCGCCCCCATTGCCGATTGGGCCGCCTATCTCTAGACCCTAAAATTTGTTATATTTATTTATAAAAGCTGAACTTCTTTCACAAATAGTTCGCCTTCCTCCTTGTCAAACCTGTCGTTGCAGGGAAATTAAACAAGGTCAGTGGTTTTGTCGCAACCCCTATCTTCTCCAGCCCGAACCTTGCTCTAACGGTGGTCAAGACTGCCTTCATCATACCCCTCGATTTAACCTATATGCTCTCGACCCCGCCTTTTCTGACCCAGCTTGACTTACCCTATAACAGGATGTTATATTACTTTATTGCCTTATGGCAAGTACTTTAACATTATTGTTTGAATTTTTTTGTTCGAAAATAAAAGTCCAAAATTGTCGACCCACTGTTTTTTCTTGTCATCCTGAATTTATTTCAGGATCTCTACAAGAAATTTTGGGAAGACAAGGACTTGTTTTTTATATGGTTTTATCGATAGCCGAGCGGAGCGTTTCTTTTTTTTGGGTCTGGGATTCCAGCCCAACAGGGTCTGACCTTAGGAGGTCAATCATGAAATGGAGACATGGTCTCGCCGTTTTCCTGTTCATAGTAGCCATGATGGCATTCGCGTTCACCGTCAGCGCCGAGGGCCCAACGGTCATCCTGACCGACCAAGTCATTCTCGTGCGAGGCTCTGCTGTCGTGGGTTTTGCCCATGACCAAGACCTCGCCAAGGTTACGATCTCCGATCCGATCGGTCAAGACAGCGAGGCCCAAATGTGGGTTTCACTCGCCGGTTTGATCAAGGGGGAAATCTACGAGATCTCCTTTGATCACTTCGTCACGGCTGTCGGAGCCGAAGACATGGGAGCGTACAGCTTTGTGCGCTCATCAAGCGTCGAGCTTTCCGTGCTACCAGGAGGAGGGGCTTATGCCGATAACTATGGTTATTGGCAGAGGATTTCCGCCGCCCCAAACGAGTGGGGTACCGGATGGGAGAACTCAATCCCCGTCACGGTTACCTTCACCGCCAACAACGAGAGTGTGGACCTTGCCTTTGGGGTAGGTGCCAAATGGCCAGTGGGTGCACCCCACATGGTCGAGGCCTACTTTGGCGATCTACAGATTGCCATGCTCACCCCGCCGACCTCTGCGCCCGTCGCGCTTGTTGCACCATGTGAGCCTACCATCGTCGACACGGCCACAGTCACCGAGACCACGCTGGTCACGGAAACCGTCGCGATCGTCGAAACGACCGAAGTGGTCACCGACACCCTAGAGGTCATGATCAACTGTGACTATCCGACCCTTTGGAGTCACTATGTGGCCTTGGGCGGCGACCCAACCTGTCCCTGCCAGTGGGACACGTGGTTGAGTGCCGTTCGTGTGCTCAACCCAGGCCTGGCCAACGCCGATATCGTTCACGGCGGTGAAAGCTACACCGTCCCCTCGCTTCTTGTTCCGGTGATCCCCGCCGTCGGCTGAGTTCGTGTATCTGATTCCTCTTCGTTGAAGAGGAATCGTTTAGACAAACCTCCCTAAAGGGAAAGAAAGGAGTATCGTGGGTATATTTAAAAAGAAAAAAAGTAGTCGCCGCTGTTCTGACTGTCGGTGGTATATCACCACCGGGGGGCAAGGTTATTGCTCAAAGGACACACCTTGTCGGGTAGATGTCCGAAAACTTACTGGTGCTGGCATTAAAAACCAGTGCCAACCTTGTCCCCAAGTTTTCACCTGCGAGGCGTTCCAGCCCCGCTAGGCCCTGTCTCGAAAAAACACACCCAAGTGGTAAAAAGCTAAGAAAAATCTAAAAGAGAGGGATTGATCACCCCTGAAACTAATGATTTTTCAAAGCCCAAAAAACCGCCGGTGTCATAATAGGTACCAAGAAAACACCTGAAGTTTTCTTATTCAGTGTCGTCCCGGTTAAAATCCGAGACACTGTCTTAATCCTGCACCGCGTCCTCAGTTTTATCACCTTTTGTCTAGCACCACCTGCGGTGATAGACTCCGTCTCTTTCCGTTTCACGGATAAAAAAGACGGTAGGTAAAACACAAAAGGACGCAATTTTCCATCACAGGAGTGCATTGACTCCTTCCTCCGACAGAACCCCGATCTTAGAGATGGCTTCTGCATCCTCGCAGAAATTTATCTCGACGGTCATCTGTCATTCAATGCGCGCTGGTTCCAACCAAACGGGGTTGGGACCTCAGGCATTCACGCCAAGCGCTTTAAACCCTGAGCCCATTTTGGACTCAGAGCATATAGCGCTTGGTTTCAAAAATTCAAACAATAATTTAAGTATTAAAAAACCCCGGCATCAGCGCCGGGTTTTTTTGTTTATTTTTTCCTATATCTTCCGGATCGCCCATGACTCAATACCTTCATATCACCTAGTTTTTTCCCGGAAATATGAGATTTTCCTTTTCCCTTTTCATCTACTAACTCTTGAAACAGTCTTGCTCTTGTTATTCCTCCATCTTCAATTAATCTTTGTAGGTCATCATCAGGCTCAACTCCGGGAAACTGTTTTTGTACCCGCAAAACCACCCTCCTCAAACTTTCAGGGTTTTCTATTGGCATTTTTACACCTTATTCTGTGGTCGTCTAAAGGAAGGCATGGCCTTGGTAATTGGTCTGAATTTGGAAAAATTAGCCTGATCTGTTCCTGGGGCTTTATTTTTTTCCACCAATTTTTTTAATTCTTCTCTTTCGTTAACTTTATTTTTTATTTTTGCTTTCATATCTTATTATAATACATTTTAACCCGAATATTACCCGAATTTTTGTTACAATAGGAGATGGACTTTCAGCTCAAATCAGACTTTAAACCTGCCGGCGATCAGCCTCAAGCCATCAAAGCTCTGACCGACAACTTAAAAAAGGGGATTAACAAACAAGTTTTGCTGGGGGTAACCGGTTCCGGTAAAACCTTTACCGTTGCCAATCTTATCCAAAACACCCAGCTTCCCACTCTCATTATTTCTCACAACAAGACCCTGGCCGCTCAGCTTTATCAGGAGTTTAGGGAGCTTTTTCCCAAAAATAAGGTTTCTTATTTTGTTTCCTATTACGACTATTATCAGCCCGAGTCTTATTTACCTGCCTCTGATACCTATATTGCCAAAGAAGTCGATATCAACCAGCTTATCGACAGACTTCGTCTCGAAGCCACCTCCAATCTCTTCTCCGGCTCTGACAACATCGTTATCGCTTCCGTTTCCTGTATTTACAATATCGGTTCTCCCGAGGATTTTAGTCAACGTATCATCAATTTTTCTCTTGGTCAAAACTACCCCCGTCGGGCTCTTTTTGAGCAACTGGTCTCACTTTATTACACCCGCTCCGGTCTCGAGTTTACCCGTTCTACTTTTCGGGTTAGGGGAGAGGTGGTGGAAATTTGGCCTTCCTACCAGGATTGGATCTTAAGTTTGGAGTTTTCCGGCGATAAGCTGATCAATATTCTTCATCGTCATCCTCTCTCCGGCCAGGAGCAAAAAATTTCTGATTTTTGTCTTTATCCCGCCAAGCAGTATGTCGGTGCCGCTAGCGCCGATCTTCCCGTTATTTTTAAAAAAATTAGAACCGACGCTAAACGCCAAGCCGCCATTTTTAAGTCGCAAAATCGTATCTTAGAAGCCCATCGCATCATTCAACGTACCGAATATGACCTGGAGATGCTTCAGGAATTAGGTTATGTCAACGGCATCGAAAATTATTCTATTTATTTTGATCAGGACAGAAGTGCCGGCGATCCTCCTTACACTCTGGTTGATTATTTTAAAAAGCTTTGGGGTGATAATTTTTTGACTATTATTGACGAATCTCACGTTACTATTCCTCAAATTGGTGGTATGCACAAAGGCGACCAATCTCGCAAACAAAATTTAATTGATTTTGGTTTTCGCCTTCCTTCCGCTCTCGACAATCGTCCTCTTACCTTTGCCGAATTTTATAGTCGTGTTCCCAAAGCTATCTACCTTTCCGCCACTCCCGCCCCCTGGGAGATTGAGGACAGCCGTAAGTGTCATGCTGAATTTATTTCAGCATCTCAACCAGTTCGCGATGACGCTCCTTATGTTATCGAACAGCTTATCCGCCCCACCGGCCTGATTGATCCGCCTATTACTATTTCTGCCACCAAAAACCAAATTCCTCATCTTATTTCTCAAATCAAAGATCAGGTCAAAGCCAAAAACCGTACTTTGGTTATCACTATCACCAAGCGTATGGCCGAAGATTTAGCTGCTTACTTGACCGATCCCCTCAAAACCGGTGCCAATTTCAAGGTGGCTTATCTTCATTCAGATATTGATACTTTGGAAAGAACCACTATTTTAGACGATCTTCGTTCGGGTAAATATGATGTCTTAGTCGGTATCAATCTTCTTCGCGAAGGTTTGGATTTACCCGAAGTTTCTCTGGTGGCCATTTTAGATGCCGGTTCTCAGGGTTTTTTACGCTCCAAAAGTTCTCTGATTCAAATCATGGGTCGGGCTTCCCGGTCCTTGGCCGGTCAGGTTATTCTTTATGCTGACACTGTTTCCGAAGCTATGCGGGGAGCCATTACCGAAGTCAATCGTCGTCGTCGTCTTCAATTGGCTTACAACAAGAAACATCACATTACTCCCCAATCTATAGTAAAATCTATCCGTCCTCAAATTATTGATCAAATCGAAAAGCAAAAAAGGGTTGAGTTGGATCTTGATCCTCAATCTTTGACTCCACCTCAACTCAAAAAACATTTAAGTCAACTTAAAGCCAGAATGCGTCTTCTGGCCGCCGATATGGACTTTGAAGAAGCTATAAAAATTAGAGATCAAATTAAAAAAATAGAACATGACCAATAACATTACCATCAAAGGGGCCCGGGAGCATAATTTAAAAAATATCTCCCTGACCATCCCCAAAAACAAGCTGGTTGTCTTTACTGGTATATCCGGTTCCGGCAAGTCTTCTCTGGCCTTTGACACTCTTTTTGCCGAAGGTCAGCGTCGTTACATTGAAAGCCTGTCTTCCTATGCCCGTCAATTTTTAGGTAATTCCCGTCGTCCCGAAGTTGACCTGATCGAAGGTTTGTCTCCCGCCATTGCCATCAATCAAAAAGCCGTTTCCCACAATCCCCGTTCTACTGTCGGTACTATTACCGAAATTTATGATTATCTTCGTTTGCTCTTTGCCCGGGTCGGTCATCCTCATTGTCCCGGTTGTGGTCGTGAGGTTTCTCCCCAAACCAACACCGAGATTGTCAATCAAATTATTGCCACCGCCACTCCTCACCTTTATGGCACCAATTTTTTTCGTTTTTTCATTCTGGCTCCCTTAGTTTCCCATCGTCGTGGAGATTTTAGGGGTCTTTTAAAAAACCTTAGGTCTCAGGGTTTTAAGTGGGCCAGGGTTGACGGTCACATTATCGATCTTTATTCCAACTTTGCTCCGGCCAAAACCAATAAACACAACATAGAGGTGGTCATCGACCGTCTTTCTTGGAACAAAACTACCTTAAAAGATCAAAAAGCCGTTGCCGAACGTCTTAAAGAAGCCGTTGACCAGGCCCTAAAACTTTCTGATGGTTTGCTCCTCCTCTCTCATGTCCAAGATGCTTCGTTTACTTTTCCCGATGCTCCTAAAAAAATGGTCGACATTCTTTTTTCTCAAAATTTTGCCTGTCCTGTCTGCAATATTTCCCTGCCGGCCCTCGAGCCCCACCTTTTTTCTTTCAATTCACCCCAGGGTGCTTGTTCAGAATGTAAGGGTTTGGGTTTTAAGTTTCAGATAGATCGTTCCAAATTTCCCGAGTGGAAAGCCAAGATTATGGAGCACCGCTATTTTACCACCGATTCCGATACTATCAGATCTGAGCTTAGAAAATATATGAGTCACACCCCCTGTCCTCTCTGTCATTCTTCCCGTCTAAACCCAGAAGCACTTTCTGTCACCGTCGATCAAAAAAATATTTATCAAATCAGTCAAATGGCCATCGGGGAGCTTTCTTCCTGGATAAATCATCTCGAACTGGCCTTAGACAGTCAAGCCCAAAAAGAGATTCTCTCTCCCATTAAAAAAGAATTATCTTCCCGTATCGAATTTCTTTTGGCTGTTGGTTTAGATTATCTTTCTCTTGAGCGTGAAGCCGGTTCTCTTAGTAGTGGCGAGTCTCAGCGCATTCGTCTGGCCAGTCAAATTGGTACCGGTCTGACCGGTGTTTTATATATCCTAGACGAGCCCACTATTGGTCTTCATCCTCGGGACAATGCCAGACTGATAAAAACTCTCAAAAAACTTCGGGACACCGACAACACCGTCGTCGTGGTTGAGCATGACGAAGAAGTCATCAAATCTGCCGATCATATTGTTGATTTTGGTCCTATGGCCGGCAAAAATGGGGGACAGGTTGTCGCTCAGGGTAGCCTTACTGACATCAAACAAAACAAAAACTCTTTAACCGGACAATATCTTTCCGGTCAAATTAAGGCAAAAAATACTATTATTTCTCCCCAAAATACCGATAAATTTATTGAAATCAACGGGTGTTCCCAATGGAATCTAAAAAATATCAACGTCCGCTTTCCTTTAAATAGACTCATCTCCGTTACCGGTGTTTCCGGTTCCGGCAAATCCACCTTGGTTCACGACACCCTTTATGCCGCCGTTAAAGACAAAATTTACGGTTCTTATCACCAATTTATCGGTCAGTACAAAACCATCGAAGGCTGGCAACAATTAGTTGATCTACAGCTGGTAGATCAGTCTCCTATTGGCCGCACCCCCCGTTCCAATCCCGCCACCTATACCAAAGTTTTTGATGATATCAGACGCCTCATGGCTCAAACCATTGAAGCTCAGGTCAGAGGTTATCACGCCGGTCATTTTTCTTTCAATGTCAAAGACGGTGGTCGTTGTCAAGCCTGTCAGGGTCAGGGGCGTCTCAAAATAGAAATGCAGTTTTTACCCGACATTTTTGTTCTCTGTGAAGAGTGTCAGGGCAGTCGTTTTCAGGCAGATGTTTTGGAAGTTGATTATAAGGGCAAAAATATTGCCGAAATTTTAGCTCTGACCATTGACGAGGCCTTAGATTTTTTTGCCAATATTCCCTCTATTAAAAGAAAGTTAAAAACTATTCAGGAGGTGGGTTTGGGTTATTTGGAGCTGGGTCAACCCAGCAATACTTTATCCGGCGGTGAATCACAGCGTCTAAAAATTAGCCGGGAATTAGTCAAAAACCGCAAAGGTCGGACTCTTTATGTTTTAGACGAACCCACCACCGGTCTTCATTTTTATGACGTAAACAGACTTTTAACCGTTCTTCGTCGTTTGGTCGACAACGGCAATACCGTTGTCGTCATCGAGCACAACTTGGAAGTCGTCAAAGCCTCAGATTGGGTTATTGATTTGGGTCCGGAGGGAGGAGAAAAAGGCGGTCAAATTGTGGCTCAGGGTCCCCTTAGCAAAATTATCGCCACTCCTTCTTCCTACACCGGCCAATATCTCAAAAATGGAGCTTAAAAACTTACCTTCATCTCCCGGGGTTTATATCTATCGCGATCAAAATAAAAAAATTATCTATGTTGGCAAAGCCATCAATCTAAAAAATCGTGTCAGCCAATATTTTTCCCGCCCCGACGCTCTCGGCTTGAAAACTCAAGCATTAGTCGCTCAAATTGCCACTATCGAAACCAAAACCCTCGGCTCGGAAATAGAAGCTCTTATCCTAGAGTCATCTTTGATAAAAAAGCATCGCCCCAAATACAACTCTCAGCTCAAAGACGACAAAAATTATATCTATATTTGTATTACCAAAGACAAGTTACCTTTTGTCTTTTCTGCCCATCTTAGCAAACTTCCAAAAAATGCCTATATTTACGGCCCTTTCCCCGATGCCTCTGCCGTCAAATCAATTCTCAAAACCATTCGTCGCTTCTTTCCTTTTTATTCCCGCCCTCACTCCTCTCAAAAATGTCTTTATTGCCATCTTCGCCTTTGTCCCGGCCCTCATCCCAACCCCAAACTTTATCGCCAAAATATTGGCAAAATCAAAAAAATCTTATCCGGTAGTTTCAAAAAATTGCAAACCCAGTTAAAACGGGAATTAAAAATTAGTAGCAAAAATCAAGATTATGAACTGGCTATTTTGGCCCGCGACCAGCTTTTGGCTCTCAATTATATTATTGGTGGCTGGAAAAGCCTTTCCTCTCTTCTCACTTCCGTTAATCTTCAAAATGATGCCAATCAAATTGCTGTCAACGAGCTTTTAACTTTTTTAAAACCCTATTTTCCAAAATTAAAAAAAATCAATAGAATCGAGGCTTTTGATATTTCCAATTCCGGTTCTAATTATTTTACTGCCGCTATGTCAGTTTTTTCTCAAGACAAGTTGGATCATTCACAATACCGCCAGTTTAAGATTTACACTAAAACTACTCCTGACGATCCTGCCATGTTGGCCGAAGCCATTTCCCGTCGTCTAAAGCACTCCGATTGGCCCTTACCAGACCTAATCTTACTTGACGGTGGCAAACCCCAGCTTTCCGCCTGTCATCCTGAATTTATTTCAGGATCTCTTCCTCTTCTTGGCTTGGCCAAAAAAGAAGAAACTCTTATTTTCAAATCAGCCTCTTCTTGGCATCAAGTCAATTTACCCTCCACTTCCCACGCTCTCCTTCTTTTGCAAAATTTACGCAACGAAGCCCACCGTTTCGCCAACCGCTATCGTCAAAAACTGATCCAAAAAAATCTTACTTCTTAAAAAACTCTTTCATCCATTCCAACCCTGCTTTAGCTTTAGCATTTTGGGCAAAATGGGTTCGAGCGGGTTCCAATTTGGCAATCAACCATTCGGCCAGACCGTTTTTCAGATCCAAGGGAAACAATTTCCCAGACTGATAATCAGCCTTTAAATCGGATATTCTTTTATATCTTATATCTCCTTCAAGTTTTTCATTTTAAATTT
Source organism: Patescibacteria group bacterium (assembly GCA_018901355.1). Classification (GTDB taxonomy): domain Bacteria; phylum Patescibacteriota; class Microgenomatia; order UBA12405; family UBA12405; genus JAHIEZ01. Next base: position 9,134 of record JAHIEZ010000075.1, read on the forward strand.
ATAGCGACGAAAAGTTTAAAAAAGAACAACAAAAAGATATAATACTTTATATTTTATAAAGCATAGAATAAATGACCTCAATCGAAGCTGAATTAAATTTAGTGGGCGATTTTTTGTTCGGATCTCCACGTTTACGTGCTCAAAGTGAATTAGGCATGTGTCGTTCTTGGGTCGGTCTTGCTACTGGTGAGTTAAGAAAGAAATTAAAAATTCCTGGTGCCGTTGTCCAAATAAGAGAAATCCATCCGGAACCTTACTTAGAACATACATTTATCAGGGTTTGTATTCCCCAAGCCGGTATCAACTACATTTTTGACGGAGTAGGAATTTCACGCCATCCACCTGTATGTGGTCTTGAAGAAAACATTCCTCATTTACAAGGAAGTCATCCGGACATGCTAAATCCCTATTTGAGTTTTTCTACTTAAAAAAATTAAAAACAAAACAAATTAGTTTTGTCCGAAAGATCTTTCAATTATGGCTTGTAATTTATCTTCTAAATCTATCCTTCCAAAACCGCCATAGATACTTTCATAAAGACGACAAATACTTTGCAGGTGCTTCCTTGCTCCGCCCAAATGAAAATCTCCGGTTTTTGAAACCATTTCCTCCATTTTTTCTCTCACGTTTTCTCCTTTTTCCAGTAACAGTCTGTTTTCTCCGGCAATTTGGATATACGGTGAAACTTTTGGTCTCGATAGGTCAAAAGTTCTGCCGGGTTTGATATAAAAAAA
>JAHIEZ010000076.1 GCA_018901355.1 Patescibacteria group bacterium
CTATTTTCGGATATTTTTTGTAAAGAAGATTTACTTTTTTTACCAGAGTGGGAGTGTCAGCTTTAATTCCGGTGTAACCGGCAACCAAGGGCCATTTTTTTATTTTTATTGGCGAAATTATTTTGCCTCCGGTTATGAAATAAATGGTGCCACCCCAAATGGCGGCGGCCAGGTCAAAACCGGATCCGACTCCCTGGACATCTAATACTGTCTTGTATGCCAAAGAAAATAATTTTTGTTTTCCCATTTTTACTTTGCACAGTTTTGCCATCGCCGCTAACAGTGCCACGGTGACTGCAGACGAACTGCCAAAGCCAAACTGACTGGAAAATTCACTTTTGGTTTTTATTTTAACAGCTTTTTTAATTCCATATTCTTCGTAAAAATTAATTAATCCCTGTTCTATGAAACGTACACCTTTGGGTATTTTTTTTCGTTTACCTAAATCGGATAATCGGCAGTAGTATTTATTTATGCCCACATCCGGAGCGTTGACAAGAATCTCGTCTTTATCGTTTTCGCTTAGCTCTACCGAGATTCTCTTGTTTACGGCTGTAACCAAACAAGGACGGTCGTAAATGACTGCATGCTCGCCAAAAAGCATTAATTTGCCCGGGGCTGATGCTTTAACTTTTCTCAATTCTTACCCCCTTTTCTCCTAATTTAACCTGAAAATATTTTAACTTATTTCTTTTTATGAAATTCATAAGTTTGTCCGGCTCCTGATGATAAGCCAAGATTACGCCTGATCCTTTTTTCCATCCGCCGGCGCCGGAAATTTTTGCCGCTCCTCCCAATGTCTTTATTTTTTTAATTAGCCGATTGCTTTCAGGAGAGACTATGCCTATTCGTTCCAGTAATTCTTGGTTTTCATTTAAAAGATTGGCCAGGTCATAATTTTTTTCTCCTGTTAAAAACCGCAAAAAACTACGGGTTAGTTCTTCTATTTCTTTAAATATTCCCTCAATTTTTTTTCTGTCAAGCAGTCTCATTTTTTTGACTTTTTCTACCATCTCACCGGTGCTTTCAAGTGGTTTTCCTGAGTCAATAATAAGTATTTTGATTGTTTTTTTTGGGGTTAAATTGGAAAAGATTTTTAAATCTTCAGTTTCTTTTCGATACCATAAAAATCCACCATAAGTCGAGATGGTGTTGTCTCCTCCGCTGGGAGTGCCGTGTTGTTTTTTTTCGATTTCATAAGCTAATTGGTTTATTTTTCTGATGTTCCAGTCATTTTTGATTGACCAGTATAAGGCGGCGGTAATCGCTACCGATAAGGCGGCTGAGGATCCCATGCCACCCGTTATTGGGATATTTGAATCTATTTCTGCTTTCCATCCCTGATTTGATTTTAATTTTTGACCGGTTTTTTTTAGTCCGTACTTGGCTAAATATGATGGATAGCCGGAGATGACTTTGATATCATTTTTTGTTTGACTCAATTTTAATGTCAAACGGCGATTTACGGCTGCCAATAAAGCCGGGTATCCATAAACGACAGCGTGTTCGCCAGACAAAATTATTTTCCCGGGTGCTGATACCTTAATTGTTTTCTTTTCATTTGCAGTCATTAGTTAGTGTTTTCTGTTTAAGACAAACTCAATGCCAGCTAGTAGCTGATCTCTGGCCGGTTGTTTTGATAAAAAGCCTAAGTTTTTATCAAACAATTGTTTGGCTTGAAGGGCAAATTTAGCTGCCAGTTTTTCTCCATAGTTGAGACTGCCGTATTTTTTCATCATATTAATAGTCCAAGCCACTTCTGTTTTGGTTTTTTGTTGGCGATTTTTGGATAGTATTTTTTTTAATTTTTCCTTGTCTTTATGGTTGGCGGTTCTTAAGAGATGAACTAACATGATGGTTCTTTTACCTTCATAGATATCGTTACCGGTTTGTTTTTTTTGACCCTGAAAATCGGAAGTTAAGTCCAAAAGATCATCTCGGATTTGGAAGCAATAACCCAAAGGTTTGGCAAATTGATAGATGGAGTTTAATTGTTTGGGGTTGGCGCCGGCCAAAATGGCTCCCAGCCTCATGGGGCCGGCAATAGTGTAATAGGCAGTTTTTGATTCTAAAATTAATAAAATATCTTGATCGCTTAAGTTTTGTTTGTTTTCTTGGGTCCATTTGATTTCTACGGTTTGGCCAAAAACGGTACGGGAGAGCATGGTGGTAAACTCGTCAAAAATTTTTTGGCCAATCCCCTCCCCTGCCAATTTCAGATTATCTTTTAGGACTTGCCACATGAGAATATGTAAGGCATCGCCGGCATTTATGGCCAGTTCTTTGCCGTAAATTTGATGCAGAGTCGGTTTGCCCCGCCTTTGAAGCGAATCGTCTTCAATGTCATCGTGAATTAGGATCCAGTCTTCTGAAATTTGC
>JAHIEZ010000009.1 GCA_018901355.1 Patescibacteria group bacterium
CCACAAAAATAACTAAAGATCGTAATTCTAGAGGTTTTCCAAAACTTAAAAACGATGCCCGCAGCGGAGGAGCCATTGCCGGCAGAACCAGAAAAGACATCGAAAAAACTACGGGAAAGAAAGTAACTAGCAAAAAAAATTATTTACAGTTAAATTAAACCATATGCTCCTCACTCCCACCCAAATCCAAAAACTTCAATCTCTGGGTATTTCCAGTACGGACAACCCTAGGGTTGTCCCTAACCAACCCACCAAATCCCCCATCTTTCCCCTCCTTTCCATCTCCGGCATTACCCTTATTTCCTTTGGCTCTCTTGTCTTGTTAAAATCCAAAGCTACCAGTTACCAGTTACCGATTACCAATTACCAATTACCAATTTCTCCCACTCCTACCCAAGTCCCCAAATCCATCCAGCACTACCTTCTTGCCTCTCAACAAGCCTTCTCCCAAGCTCTCCAATTGCAAAACAACCAATCTGATCCATCTCAAATCGTCGACCTTCTCAATCAATCTATTCTCTCCGCCACTTCTGCCATCACTGATTTTCCCCAAGATCATCGGGGCTATCTTCAACGAGGCCAAATCTACCAAGCCTTAGCCGATTCTCAACCCCAATATCTCAAAACCGCCATCAACGATCTGGTCAAAGCTTTTCAATTAAATCCAAATTCAGCCGAAATCACCCGCCTTTTGGCCTCTCTTTATGCCAAAACCGGCGACGCCGAGTCTACCCTCAATTATCTGACTCAAACAGTCACCCTCGAACCTACCAAAGCTCAAAATTTTTATGATTTAGCCCGCATTCAACAACAAGCCGGTCTCATCCCCGAAGCCTTAAATACCTACAATCAACTCTTGCCCCTCATTACCGACCCCTCCCAAATTGCCACCATCAAATCCGAAACCCTGGCTTTAGAAAACCTAATTAATCAATCCCCCAATGTAGGGGCGCGGCGTGACGCGCCCTCCCCAACCAAAAGCCCGGACCTAAACCTAGATTCCCAATACCTCGAAGCCCAACTCCTAACCAACTCCGGTCTTATTATCGCCGCCCCCGAACAAGACAAAAACCTTCAGGTAAAAAATCTGACCGACAGCAATGCTTTCTCCGGCGCTGCTACTCTCCTCTCCGGTCAAAAAGAAATCACTATTAAAAATTCCTCTCTTACCCCCACCTCACAAGTCTACCTCACTATAACAAAAGGTGGCAAAAATCAAACTTTACAACTTATTTCTAAATCAGATAGCTCTTTCACGGTCGGTCTTTCCTCCCCCATTTCCGAAAACATCGAGTTCAAGTGGTGGATTATTAACTAAATTAAAACTACGGTTCTTCCGTTGGCGTCACCACTTCAGGTGGCGGTTCTAAATCTTCTGCCGGTACATTTACCCGTTCTTCTTCCTGCACCGTTGGCATCGGCTCCGGAGCTACAAAAGTCTCCGGCTTCTTTTCTGCCTGTGCCTGTTGCTGCGCTAACAGTTCTTTTTGTTTTTTTATTGCCTCATCCAATTCCTTTCTCCAAGCCATCAATTCTCCACTGGCTTTCTCGTAATCCCCCGAATCCACCGGTACCAAAGCCACTGCCTGAGACAAACGGGCCACCGCATCCGCCAATCTATCCATTTTTTTTGCATTGTGAGCCCAGTTATACCAACCATTGGCAAAATCCTGCTTGCTCACCACCACCTCTTCAAATGCTCTATCCGCCGCTTCATAACTACCCCCGGCAAACAATAAACTTCCCAAATCAAGTTTCAACAAAGGGTCTACCGGGTTCAGAGCCACCGCCTGTCTATACGCTTCAAGACTCCAATCTGCCGCTCCGTCAACCATTCCCGCCAAAGCCTTATAAATCACCGCTAAGTTCGTCCAATAACTGGCATTCCTCGAATCCAAGTTTACTGCCGCCTTAGCCTCAGTCACTGCTTGCTGTATCAGGGTTGAAGCATTTTGTTTGTTTTCTTCACTTACTTGCTCTCCTTCTCCTACTGTCAACAAACTCAAAGCCAGCGATAAGTTTGTCTGCGAATAATATCTTCGGTACTCTGCTGAACTGGGATTAGCCTGCATTGCCTTAATTTGCCAATTAAAAGTAGCTTCCGCATTATTTTGACTCATCGCCACGAAAGACTTTCTCAAATAAATCTCTCCCATTAAAATTCTTGTCCACCAATATCCTCCCCAAATCACCATTCCCCCCACCAACACCGCCATTCCTATCCTCAAAATCATTCCCAAATCCACCTCTCCTCCTTCTTTCTTCTTTAATTCCAATCCCGTCAACAAAGATCCGCCTTCGCCTGCTTCCACTAATCTTCCGGAAATCAACCACAACAACAACCACACCGCCAACAAGTTCATTGGTAGCAAAAATACCATTCCTAAAAATATTCCCAACCTCCAAAAATCAAATCCTTGAGCCCCTTTCCAAACCTTTTTCTGTCCCCACCAAAATTTAATCGCCAAAAACACCAGTCCTAATCCTCCCAAACCCATCTCTGTCCACAATTGCAAAAAACCCATTTTAGATACCAAAAAAGCCGAAGACCAATAAGCCGTTAAATTATAACTAGCCGGTCGGTACATCAAAAAGGCTTGCAAAAAATTACCTACCCCTACTCCAAAAAGCGGAGAAGTTTTTAGTGTTTCTACCGCCACTACCCACGAAGACAAACCGTCCATTGCCAACCAACCGGTTTTAAACAATCGGTAACCATCCAAAAATGTCATTAAAGCAAAAAACGCTACCGCCCCCGCTTCTAAAAGCCAACTCCTCGTCTCCGCTCCCCCTCTATCTTTAATTTTTCGCAAAAACCTTCTCAACCACTCGGCCAACAAAAATAAAAACAACATTGCTTCCACCTGTAAAGAACCGGTTATTGACCAACCTACCCCCACGGAAATCAAAGGATTTTCCTTGGGAAAATTTAACGGTAATTTGCTTTCAGGTAACAAAAAAGCCCCTAAAGCCATCAACGCTACCACTCCTCCCGCTACACTCAAAAAATTAAATTGTCGGCTAAACTCTTTTTTGCTCTGTACCTGCACCCACAAAAACACCCACACCGCCAAAGCGACCACTGTTCCAAATCCCAAGGGACCCTGTAATGACCTCACTCTCACTCCAACCGGCATTCTCATCCAGGAAACAAAAGCCAACAAAACCAGCAAAAACATAAAACCAAAAACTTTACTCCCTTTGACTTTCTTTTTACCTGTCAACACCTCTACTAACCAAAAAACTAAACCCAACAGTCCTGCCGCCCCCAAAAACCAACTCTTACCAAAGCCATAAGCACCCGTCACTACCGGCAAAATAAACACCGGCATCAAAAACATCACCACCGCCACATAATATTTTAATATATTCTTCATAAACCAGCTTAACAAAAGTCATCCCCTCTGGCAACCAATCAAATTCTTTTTTCCCCGCACTATCTCTTTATTTTAATACTGTCAGCGGATCCAATTTCCCGCTTGGAGAAATTACTTCAAAATGCAAATGAGGTCCGGTCGAC
>JAHIEZ010000105.1 GCA_018901355.1 Patescibacteria group bacterium
AGGGGTAATAGCAGGGTATGACATCGCCTGCCGCATAACCCAGGCGCTGGGGGTGCAGAACATACGGAATCGCGCCCTCTCTGTGCACAGCATCGGCAGCAATTTTGGGGCGGCGGCTGCCGCAGCTTCTGTGCTGGGGCTTAAAGATGAACTTGTAAGATATGTATGGGATTATACCGGGCAGCAGGATTCGGGCAAATATTATTGGGTGCGGGATACGGATCACGTGGAGAAGGCCTTTGTGTTTGCTGGAATGGGAGCCCGTAAAGGCGTGACTTCAGCAGTTCTTGTCCATTCGGGATTTACAGGGGTTGAAGATGTATTCAGCGGCGAGAACAATTATTTTGAATCTTTTTCCCCCGGCGTCAAGCCCGAACTGCTCGTCGAAGAGTTGGGCTACCGGTATGAAATTCAATTCTGCGACATTAAAAAGTATTCCGTCGGCTCCCCCATCCAAGCCCCTCTTGATGCCTTATTGATTTTACGGAAAAAGTATGACCTGACAGCCGCAAACGTCCAGAGCATGATCGTTCGCGTACCCGACGACCGCGTCATCATGGTCAGGGACAGGCTTATGCCGGATGTAGATCTGAAATACATTTTGGCTGTTGCCCTGCTGGATGGCGATGTGACTTTCGAGGCTTCACATTCGCATGAACGGATGCGGGATCCGGCCGTGCTTGCGATCACAGAGCGTATCACCCTGGTCGGCGACCCCGGATTGAGAACGGCCAAAATCAAGCGTGGCGGGATTGTGGAGATCACCACCTGGGATGGCGCTCAATTACGCGAACATGTTGAGCTCGTGCGTGGCCGGCCGGGTAATCCCATGTCGGATCAGGAGATGGAGAAAAAATGTACGGACCTCATGAAGCCAATTTTGGGTGAAGACAAAACGGAAAACCTGATTGACCAAATCTGGAATCTGGAAAAAGTAAAAAATATGCGTGATCTGAGGCCTTTGCTTTCCGCTCCCTGAAGCCTTTCAATGTATACTTAAGAGAACCACCACCGAGCAGGTTCGGTGGTGGTTCTCTTCCAGCCGGCTAGGTCTTCGCTGTCGGACCGGATATCAATAGTTCGGCAATTGCGGCAGCATCTGCAAGGTTTTCCAGATCATTTACAAGTGTAACGACCCTCTTGCACTTTTCTTCGCCGATGACTGGTTCTGCCAAAGTCTTGAATTTGCAAACCACTTCAGAAAACGTCATCGGTTTTTCCCTGCTGCCTCTCGGATTGTCGGCAAAATAATCGAAACTGCGGCCGTCCTTCAAAAGGATATGGAGCCGGGCGCCTCTTACCGCAGGAAAACGAGCAGTCAAATCGTCATCGACCTCGACCTCTATCTTTGGCGTCAGAGCGAGGACTGCTTTGTTTTTCAAAGCAACGTCGGTAAATTCAGCAAGCGTAAGTCTTCAGTTGACCAACGCGGAGGATAGGCAATAGGGGGTGTTGAGCATGGCCTGCAGCCCGCTTGTTGGAGGTTTGGTCGAAATAAGCCATGTTTGATAGGCATAGGCGTATGTGTGAAGGGTAATTTGGTTTACATCCTGGGGATATATGTCGTTTTCCATGGCGGCTGTCAGGATGAGATCCACCGGAGCGTGGGTTTGTCGGCAGGAAGGATATGGTTTTATATCGGCCTCCAGAATGAAAAACCGCGTGTCCCAATTGCCAGCGAGCCAGTCGGGTTCTCCGCCTTCGGCAGTTACGTTCAAGAAGCCGAATTGACCTTCAAGTGCTTCATTGGCGCCCCTAAAGCCCTTGGCGCTCAACAGCGCCGCCAAAACGCCGTTCCTGGCAGCCAATGCCGCATGAAGATGTTTGATGGGACTGCCATCAAATCGGTATTGGGTAATACCGGCAGCTTGAGTACAGGCAATGCCGAGGCAGGAGTTGATTTGGCCGGCATCAAACCCCATCAACTTCGCGGCCGAAGCGGCTGCACCAAAGGTATTGCAGGTGCCGGTGGGATGATATCCACGTTCCCGGTGACTCAAACCCGCCGCAAGACTGACCCGGATTGAGGTCTCATATCCGGCCAAGAGGGCAAGCATCAGAGACCGGCCGTCTACATGATACTTTTCCGCCAGGCCCATGCATACTGGAACCACCACGCATCCCGGATGGATAAATTTGTGCCCGTCATCGAAATCAATACCGTGAGCCATAATCGCATTTACAAAAGCAGCTTCGGCAGCGGTGGTTTTCCAGCTACGATTAATGACTGTCGATTCAGGCATGCAGCAGAATTCACGAATAACATCAGTCGCTTGCCTTGCGTGTGGTGTATCCGAACCGGCCAAAGCCACACCCAGGGTATCCAGGAGATGGGTCTTGCATTTTACCGCCACTTCCGGGGGAATCTGTTTCCAGCCAAGCTTGGCGATAAAAGCCGACAACTGAAATGTATAATCGTCTGCCATATTACACTCTCTTCAAACCATTAATCCTTTTTTGGTGACCGACCCACCATCCAAGTGTATCCGCCTTCCCTGCTCATGGTCCTCCGGGTTGCTTCAAGCTTGGCTATATAGTTAGGTTCCAGGTTGGGACCAATGTTGACATCCGGCCCGAAGGTATTGAACAGCCACGCCTGATGGGCAACGGATTCCGCCTCGAATACGATCGGCGCCAATCCGATGCGCGCCACGAGTTCTTTGAGTCTATAATTTTCGGGAGATTCTCCTTTCGCTCCGAGGCTCCATTCGATCATTGACTTTTCCAATATGATCAGGTCCGCGCCATGGCTGAGAAGCTCGCGGATTTCCCTTTCCACCAGGTCCACATCAAACGGCACTTCCGGATA
>JAHIEZ010000077.1 GCA_018901355.1 Patescibacteria group bacterium
TCTGGATCTCCGAATCCCAGGAAAGAATGACTTTGGCAATTCCTAAAAAAAATTGGGAAACTTTTAAAAATCTTATGATTCGCCGCGGAGTTGAAGCAACCATAATCGGTGAGTTTAATAACACCGGTCAATGCATCGTAAAATATCACCAAAAAAAAATTGTCGATATTGATATGAAATTTCTCCATGATGGTTTGCCGGTGCGACCGATGAAAACAAAAAAACCAATAATCTCTTTTAAAAATTCCAAACCGCCTATCAAAAAAAATTTAAATCAATCATTATTATCTATGCTAAAACAACTTAATATCACTAGTTTTGAATTTATTTCCAAACAATATGATCATGAAGTCCAGGCCAGCTCAGTTGTTAAACCATTACAAGGTAAAGGTAGAGTCAACGGTGAGACAACGATCGTTAAACCAATTTTAAATTCTAATTACGGCGTTGCTCTTTCCCAAGGACTTTATCCAAAATACAGCGAGATTGACTGTTACCAAATGGCTGCCTGTAGTATTGATACGGCGATAAGAAATCTAGTGGCCTCTGGAGTAGATATAAACAAAATTGCTCTTTTGGATAATTTCTGCTGGTGCAGTTCCAAAGATCCGGAAAGATTATATCAGTTAAAACAAGCGGCCCAGGCTTGCTATAATTTAACGACCGCTTACGAAACACCATTTATCTCAGGAAAAGACAGTATGTTTAATGACTTTAGCGGTTATGATAAAAACGGCCGGCCGATTAAAATCTCCGTTCTCCCGACCTTACTTATTTCATCGATTGGAGTCGTTAATGATATTTTTAAAACTGTTACCATTGATGCAAAATTTCCTAATGATTTAGTCTATGTTCTTGGTGAAACATCTGGAGAGATGGGGGGTTCGGAATATTTTACCTTAAATAAAACAGTTGATGATCGTCTTCCTCAAGTGAATGCTTTTAAAAACAAAAAACTTTATGAAAATTTTTATCAAGCCGCTCAAAAAAACATTATTAGTTCTTCTATTAGTCTTACTCGTGGCGGACTGGGAGTGGCATTGGCTAAAATGTCCTTGGCTGGAAATCTAGGATTGAAAATATCATTAAAAAATCTCTCCAAAAAATTAATAAGAGACGACTATACCCTATTTTCCGAAAGCCAAGGCCGAATCTTAGTAACTATTAATCCAAAAAACAAAAAAATGTTTGAAAAGATTTTTAAAAATAATTATTTTAAGTTAATCGGTCAAGTGACAAAAGAACCACAAATAATTATCCAGGGATCAAATAATAAAACTATTATTAATTTAAACATTGATAAAATAGAAAAAGCTTATAAGTCAACGTTTAAAAAATTTTAATTATGATTAAACTAAAAGTAATAGTTTTATCTGGATATGGTTTAAACTGTGAAGAAGAGACGGCTTATGCTTTTGTATCAGCCGGCGCCTTTTCAAAAATCGTTCATATCAATGATTTGATTGCCAATAAAAAACAGCTGAATGATTATCAGATTTTTGCTGTTCCCGGTGGTTTTGCTTACGGAGATGACACCGGGTCTGGCAATGCTTATGCTTTAAAATTAAAAAATCATCTTTGGACAGAGATTAAAAAGTTTATCGAAAAAGATCATTTGGTAATTGGCATCTGTAACGGATTTCAAATCCTGGTTAATCTTGGACTGCTGCCTGCCCTTGACAAAAAATATGGTGAACGTCAAGCGGTTCTTCTTCCTAATGACTCCGGCCGTTACACTGTCCGCTGGATTGATTTGAAAATCACTAATCAGACTCACTGGTTTTCCGGGATAAAAACAATTTCTCTGCCGATTGCCCATGGAGAAGGCAAGTTTTATGCCCCGGCCAATATCCTTTCTCAATTAAAAAAAAGAAAATTAATTGCCGCTCAATATACAAAAGGTGAAATTTACAAATATCAGAGAATGGAGCCAAATCCTAATGGATCCCTTGATGATATTGCCGCTATCACCGATGAAACCGGGAGAATTTTGGGGATGATGCCCCACCCCGAACGAGCAATATTTTTTAATCAGCTGCCCTACTGGCCGGTTTTGAAGGAAGAATATTTGAGAAAAGGGTTAAAAATTCCGGAGTTTGGACCGGGTTTAAAAATCTTCCAAAATGCCGTTAAATATTTTATATAATTAAATTATGAAAAGCTTTGATTTTTCTACTTATCTTTCTCCTTTTACCTGGCGTTATGGTTCACCTGAAATGAGAACAATTTTTAGTGAAAAACATAAGTACGAACTTTGGCGGAAAATCTGGATTGTCTTGGCTGAAATCCAATGTCAGGCCGGTTTAGTCAGTAAAGAAGAACTGGCGGACTTAAAAAAATATGAAAAAGAGATAGATATTGAAAAAATCTTTGAACTGGAGAAAGAGACTAAACATGATGTCGTTGCTGCCATAAAAGAATTTGCCAGTAAGGCAAAAGTCGGCGGCGGAAAAATTCACCTCGGTGCTACCAGTATGGATATCGTTGATAACGCCGATATGATCAGAATTCAGGAAGCGCTTGTTATTATTGAAAAAAAAGTTGTCCTAATTTTAAATCTTTTTGCTGACAAAATAGAAGAATACGCTGATTTTCCTTGCTTAGGTTATACTCATCTCCAACCGGCTGAGCCGACGACCGTCGGTTATCGTCTCTCTTTTTATACTCAGGATTTATTGACCGCCTATGAGCTTATTCAATTTGCTAAAAAAACTATTAAAGGAAAAGGAATGAAAGGAGCCGTCGGAACAGCCGCCAGTTATAACGCTTTGCTAAAAAATCAGTCAATGACTGTTTCAGAACTTGAAAGTGAAGTGATGAAGAGTTTGGGAATAGAAGCGGCTCTAATCACCGGTCAAGTCTATCCCCGTCTTTATGATTATTTGGTTTTAAATAGTTTGGCCATGGTTGCTTCTTCTCTGGCAAAATTTGCCGGAGATTTACGGATTCTCCAATCGCCTCTTTACGGCGAATGGTCAGAACCTTTTGGAAAAAAACAAGTTGGATCA
>JAHIEZ010000078.1 GCA_018901355.1 Patescibacteria group bacterium
ACCGACTGACATACCCGTTGAATTACCCAGATCAACTAGCAAGCCAAAGCCAACCGACAGACCACTACCGACAGACATACCAGTAGAGATACCAAGTGAGGATAGCGGATGCAGTGTGTCTTACAACAAACCATCAGGTTGTAGTTGCAGTAACCATAATCAGTGTAGTAGTGGCTGGTGTGACGGAGGTAAGTGTCATGCGGACAATCCTTTGGTTCAGCCAACAGTGGCAAAAGAACCAACTCCGACGAAGAAGACAACAGAGATTGCCTTTGATCAGTGTACGGCCTTTGTGAACAAGCCCAATGGTTGCAACTGTAGCTTTGACAGCGAATGTGTTAACGATTGTGTAGGAGGCAAGTGTGGCATTAAACCAACACCAAGGGTGACCAGTACTAATGTTCCGGTTTACCGGAGCTGTAACTCACCTTGTAAAAACCCTGATTTTCCCTGTTCGGGGGGGAATAGCTGTGTGTGGGTAGGAGGAAGTAATAAATGCAGAAATTCCAAGTGTAGCAATGAGACAGACTGTGATTGTACAGTAGAGCCAACCAACGCTCCAATAGTGTCAGGCGAGTGTATGACAGCAGATGACTGTGATGCCAAGTCGGGTTTTAAATTACTGGGTTGTTCCGGTTCTCCCAGAAGTTGTCGTTACCAAGCTTTACCAACAGCTACACCAACAGAAGTACCAGATGACTTCTGTTTTGACAACAGTGACTGTAGCAGAGCCGGATTGATTGGTAGCTGTTCTAGCACTCACCGCTGTATTTACCGTCAAGCAACCGCAACTCCCAGCCCCATACCAACCATCAACCCCGATGTTCACTGTAACGCCCAGCTGTTATCCAACCTTGGCTGTGGCAAAGAAGGTTGTAAGGCCAATGAAGCAGCAGAGCTGTGGAAGAGAGTAGATTGTGTAGAGATTGTCAGATGTAATCCCTCAGATAGTTGTAACAGTAGTCCTACTTGTACTGCCGGTCAAAAGAGATGTGTCAATGGTCAAGCTGATTCCCAAAGCTGTTTAAATGGAAGCTGGGGAGTAATCAAAAGCTGTGGAGGCTATGGTTGCAATGATATGGGTGAATGCAGACAAGCACCTAGTCCAACACCGACTTGGTCTTTGTTTGCCGGAGATACTAGTCAACCAGTTAACATACCGGAATGTAGAAATGGAGAGAGTCTGGAAAACATTGGGTCAGCCATGATACCCAATTTCATCTGTATCACGGCAGAGGAAAGAGACAAGATTAACAAACAAAATGAGATTATCGGGGGAGCCTTGTTGACAACAGCAGCGGTACCGATTGTTTTGGGATTATTACCAGGGGTGGTAGCGACAACGGCAGTAACAAGTGGGCCAGTGGCTGCTGCAGGAGCAGCGATGCTTTATGCCCAACAGACAGTGGCGGCGTTGCCACAAGGGGTACAAACAGTAGTTAGTGGAGTGGCGGTAGTGAGCGAATGGGCAGGAATAGCTAAGGGTTGGGATGCTTGTCAAAAAGATCCAAATTCAATGGAGTGTGCTTCTTTGATGGCAGGAGGATCTTTGGGGCTTTTTAATGATTTACAAAATCGAACGGTTGGTGTTGCAGATGATGCGGCTAGAGCTGTTGCTAGAAAGGCTGTTAATCCAGAATTGATTCCAGCCATGGATTTGTACTCTCAGGGAGATTATGAGGGAGCTATGCAAGAAACCAGAAAGATTCTTCAAGAAAATGCTACGGTTTTTCCTTTTGATGATTTTCGAATGGAAGATTTACCTATTGAACGTGGTGGTTTTCAAGGTTTTGGGCAAGTAACTCTAAATCAAAATTTGTCTTTGAAAAAACAATCTAGTTTTTCAATACATGAGGGAAGCCATTTTCTGGATGATGCGCTTGGCCGAGCAAAATCCGGTTTGGTGCTAAAACAGACAGAAGTGGTTTGGGATGAAGTGACGGGTGCAACTCAGATATTGAATCCAGGTACTATTTTTTATCCTTCAGAAAAGGAAAAATTGGCTTGGGCGATATTATCGGAATCTAAGGCTTATTTGACAGAATATGCGATGGGAGGAAGATCGTTGGCAAGTACAGTGAAAAATTTTAACTTTTCTATTTCAAGTGATATGACTTTATCAACGACAGAAGCGATAAGATTAGCATTGCTTGGTCATTAGAAGAGTGTTTTTTGTGGAGTGAGAGTGGTGTAAAATGAAGTAATGACTAAACAAACAAAAATTGGGTTTTTTGGAGTGAAGGGGTGGGAGAGGGAGATTATTGAAAAAGAAATTGCCAGATTGGATGCTTTTGGGATTGGGATTTTTGAAAAAGAAGTGCAGGATGATTTGGTCTTGGCGGGAAATTATGAAATAATTTCGATTTTTATCAATTCTTTTATGGATAAGAAAGTTTTGGCTAAATTGCCAAATTTGAAGATGATTGCCACCAGATCGACGGGGACGGATCATATTGATATTCAGGAGTGTAACAGGCGGGGAATACGGGTAGCCAATGTACCGGAATATGGATCACGGACGGTGGCGGAGTACAGTATGGCTTTATTGCTGGCGGTAGCCAAAAAGATAGTGGTGGCTCATGAAACGGTAGAAGAAGGGCATTTCAGTCCGGAGGGTTTGACAGGGGTTGATTTGTACGGCAAGACATTGGGAGTGGTGGGGGTGGGTAAGATTGGGGCCAATATGGTGAAATTGGGTAAGGGTTTTGGGATGAAGGTTTTGGGGGTAGAAAATAGGCCGGATTTGGCTCAGGCAAAAAGATTAGGTTATGAGAGCGTGAGTTTAAGCGAGTGTTTAAAGAGAGCGGATTTTGTGTCTTTACATGTGCCGGCCATAAAAGAGACTTTTCATTTGATTAATAAAACTAATATTAAGACCATGAAGTCGGGGGCGATTTTGATAAATACTTGCCGGGGACCGGTGGTGGAAGTGGAGGCTTTACTTTGGGGTTTAAACCATGGAGTATTGTCGGGTTTGGGATTGGATGTGACGGAAGAAGAAAGTAGAGCAGAAGATATGAGTGTGGTGTTGGAAAATAGGACGACCAAGGATGATCTAAAAGAGCTGGTGACTTTTCATATGTTGCGGGACAGAGATGATGTAGTGTTTACGCCACACAATGCTTTTAATACCAAAGAAGCGATAGGCAGAATTGTGGCGACGACGGTGGATGAGATTAAAAAAATGTTAAAATAGTTTATGAAGTTGGTGATAATTTGCGGAGGGGTGGGGAGTAAGATGTGGCCATTGTCGAGGGAAAATAATCCTAAACATCTGGCAAAATTAGTGGGAGAAAAATCATTGGTGCAATTAAACTTTGAAGTGTTGCGGCAGAAATATGGAGTGGAAGATATTTTTGTACAAACCAATCCGGTGCAGGCGGAAATTATCAAAAAGCAAATTCCGGAAATACCTGAGGCTAATTTTTTTGTGGAGCCGGAGAGAAGAAATCACGGACCGGCGATGGGTCTAATGGCGGCTAAACTGTTTGCCATAGCTCCCGATGAACCTTATATGATTGTGCAGGCGGATGTAATTCGGAAGCCAGAGGATAATTTTTTGGCAATGATTGAAGTGATGGACAAATTGATCAGACAAGAGGGTAGGCTGATGACGGGAGGGATTAAATTAGACAGAGTGGTAGGAGGAATTGATTTTATGGTGCTGGGGGAGGACGTGGCGGGGGTGGAGGGAATGAGGGTATTTAAAATGAAAAAATGGGTGGGGAGAGATGATACGGATAGAGACGATGAGGGTATTGCCGGAGGGCAGGTATTTGGCCATGCCAATCACTATGCTTGGACGCCGCGAAAAATGCTTGAAGCTTATAAAAGACGGGCACCGGAATGGTATGAACCATTAATAAAAATAATGGAGGCAATTGGAACGGAAAAAGAAGAAGAGGTGATAGCAACAGAATATGCCAAGATGCCACCTGATCCGATTGAGGCGAGAGTGACGAAATATGAACTGGACGAGGCAATGGTAGTAGAGTGTCCTTTTGCCTGGATAGATTTGGGGACATGGGAGAGTGTGGCAGAATATGTGGGGAAAGGAGATGAAGTTTTGGAGATAGAGGGAGAAGGGAATTATGTGAGGAGCAAAAAATTTGTGGCGACGGTGGGGGTAAGCGACTTGATAATAATAGAAACAGATGATGCCATGCTTGTTATGAAAAAAGGGGAGGGGGGGAAGGTGGGGCAGGTAGTGGACTGGCTAAAAGAAAAAGAGCGAAAAGAATTGTTGTGATAGTATGAAAGAATGAAAAAAAAGAAGCTTGCTTTTGATACGGAGGTTTATTTGCGGGTACAAAAAGAAGCGGTAGAGGAGAGGTTGGCAAAATTTCCCGGCAGACTTTATTTAGAATTTGGAGGAAAACTTTTAGATGATTATCATGCGGTCAGGACTTTGCCCGGTTATGAGGCTAATGTAAAATTAAGACTATTGAAAAGTTTGGGGAGAAAATTGGGAGTAATTTATTGTATTTCGGCTAAACAATTATCGGAGGGAAAAATTAGAGGTGACTGGGGAGTGGGTTATGATGAGGCGACGATTAGAATTTTAACTGATTTGAAAAACTTAGGATTAAGGTTGGAGGGAGTGGCAATCAATCGCTATGATGGGGAAAAAGAAGCAGATATTTTTGAGAGGAGATTGAAACAAATGGGAGTGAGAGTGTTTAAGAGAAAAGAAATCAGAAATTATCCAAAAAATTTAGATTTGATATTGAGCAGTAAAGGTTATGGAGCAGATGAATATTTAAAACCGAAAAGCAAACTGGTGGTAGTGTGGGGAGCGGGGCCGGGGGCGGGAAAATTGTCGACTTGTTTAGGTCAACTTTACCATGAGGCTAAAATGGGAATTGATTCGGGTTATGCAAAATTTGAAACTTTTCCAGTTTGGGATATGCCGGTGGCTCATCCGATAAATTTGGCCTATGAGGCGTCAACGGCCGATTTGGGAGATTATAATTTAGTTGATCCATTTTGTAAAAAAGAAAAATCGATAAATTACAATCGGGATGTTGAGGCTTTTCCGATAATTAAGCGTATTTTTGGTAAAATGCTGTCAAAAAATAATTTTGCCAGAAGCTATAGCTCGCCAACAGAGATGGGTTTTAATAGGTTGTCGGCAGGGATGATGGAGGATAAGAAACTGAGAGAAGCGGCCAAAAAAGAAATTAATTTTTATTTATTTCGCTATAGAGAAGAATTTAAAAAGGGTTTGGTAGAGGAGAGAACCTTGAAAAAAATGGAAGAACTCTTGAAAAGAGCAAAGATAAAAGAAGACTATTTGGCGACGGTAAAAGTGGCAAGAAGAGCGGCGGAGATAAAAGGGAGGAAGGGAAGAAAGAAGAAAACAAAGATCTATTGCGGAGCGGCAATTGAATTGACGGATGGTGTTTTAGTGGGAGGGAAAAACTCGACGTTATTGCATGCAGAAGCGGCGGTACTTTTGAATGTGATTAAATATTTGGCGGAGATAGACGATAAGTTTGATTTGATTTCGGCTTCTGTTATCAAACAAATCAATCAGTTAAATAAAAAATTAGGGGATAGCTCCTGTTCTTTAGATGCATCTGAGACAATGATGGCTTTGGCAATATCGGCTAGAGATAATCCTTTGGCTAAAAAAGCTTTGGAGTGTTTGCCAAAAATTAAGGGATGCTATATGCATACAACACACCGACCATCTTTGGCAGATGGTCGGTTGTTTAGAAAATTAGGCTTGTGGGTGTCGACAGACGGAAGAGTAGTCTAGAAGAGGTTATTTGAGTTCTACGACTGCGCCGGCGGCTTCAAGTTTGGACTTAGCGTCATTGGCAGCTTCAGTTTTCATGGTGCCCATAGAAGCAGGAGGAGCATCAATTAAGTCTTTGGCGTCTTTTAGACCCAGTTCCGGTTTGAATTCACGGACGGCTTTGATGACGGCGATTTTGTTGGTGCCGGCATCGGTGATGACTACCTCGAATTCCGATTTTTCCTCAACCGCGGGAGCGGCCTCACCAGTGGCAGATGGAGCACCTGTGGTGGGAGCACTCATGGCTATCGCCTGAACGTCGAATTTTTCTTCGAGAGCTTTGACAAGTTCGGAAAGTTCGAGAACGGATAATGCTGCAACGGAATCTAAGATCTTTTGCAATTTAGGATTTAGAGAGGATGTTTTTTCTTCTGACATATTTTTTTAATTTTTAAATAATAATTAATTTTTTTCGGAGACAGCCTTGAGGACTAAAACTAAGCGGGTTTGATTGTAATTGAGAGCGTAAACCAAACGGGAAAGGGGATTTTTGAGGCCACCGATAAATTGAGCGATTAGGGTAGATTTGCCGGGGAGACCTAAAAGTTTCTTGAGTTGATCAAGAGAAAGTAACTTTTTTTCAAAAATACCGTATTTGAAGCTAGTTAGGTCTTTTTCTTTGTTGACTTTTTCGATTTCTTTTAAAGGAGCGATTTCGTCTTCTTGACAGAAGGCAATAGAAGTAGGACCGGTTAGTTTTTCGGGTAATTTGATACCGAGTTTTTCCAGAGCACGGGTAATAAGAGTGTTTTTGACCACTTCCATGGAGCCACCGGCTTCTTTTATTTTGCTACGAAGTTCTCCGATTTGGGAAGCGGAGAGGCCTTGGTATTGAACTAAGGCGGCAGAAGCAGAGCTTTCTAATTTTTTACTGATGTCTTCGACTTGGTCGATTTTAGTTTGATTTGGCATAAAAAAACCCGCCAAAGACGGGATTTCACCTTGCTTTAGCAAGGTTCAACCTAGGTGAGGCGTTTATACGATTTTCATCGGGCTCACTGTCTTTGGTCTAGAGGGAAGTATATCAGATAAGTTAAAATTAAGAAATGAGGAGATTAATATTTTTATTTTTTGCTGTTTTGGTTTTGGTAGGAGTAGGATATGGAGTTTATTGGTGGCA
>JAHIEZ010000079.1 GCA_018901355.1 Patescibacteria group bacterium
AAATTATTTTTTTATTCATAAACTTATCCAATTAAACCATAAATAAAACAATTAAGGTTCTCGAAATTATAACTCACTCTCCGCTTCCCTGCCTAGCCCGTCGTAGCTTTAGCGAAGTCGGGGTTGTGGCAGTGACAATCCTTTTCTCCTTAAAGTATCTCAATTCCAACACACCCTTTGACCCCCGCTACTTGACAATCCTTTCCCCAACTCTTATAATGCATATATATTCATTAAACAAATAAAAGGAGGTGAAATTATATGCCAGCATTAGATAAAACAGGACCCCAGGGTCAAGGTCCTCTCACCGGTCGCGCTTTGGGTCCTTGTGGTTCCGGTCGTGGTTTCGGCTTCGGTTTCGGCCGTGGTCGTGGCTTTGGTCGCGGACTTTGTCGTTTTTTCAACAAAGTTTCCTTAACTGACTATCAGCAAGCCCTAGAAGAGGAACTTGCCGATGTCAAAAAAGAAATCGCCACCCCAAAAAAGCAAATAGGTTAAAATAAACCATGACTCGACCAAAAAAATTTCGCTGTCTTCGTTTCCGTCCCGAGGTTCATTACTTTAAACCTCGGGGCATTCCTTTACGTCAACTTGAAGAGGTTATTCTTTTGCCTGACGAACTGGAAGCTCTCAAACTTCATGATATTGACGGTTTAAATCAAATTGATGCCTCCGTCAAAATGAAAATCTCCCAACCCACCTTTGCCCGCATCTTGGACAAAGCCTACAAAAAAATCGCCGACGCTATTATCAATGGCAAAGCCATTAGGATTGAAAAAAGATTATGATAAAAAAATTTTTTCTGATTTCTTTTCTCTTTCTGTTTTTCCCTCTTCCCATTTTTGCCCAAAATGACAGTTTTATAGAAGCCAGAATCATCAATGTCTTAGACCAAAAAGATATTGTTTCTGACCTTGATCAAAGTTCTCAAACTTATCAAAAATTAGAATTGTTGGTCACCAAAGGTGATCTAGTCGATCAAAGCATTATTGTTGAAAACGGTTTAATTCCGCTTAGCAATCCCCAAATTTATCATCAAAACGACCGCCTTATTTTAACCGCTGATCACGACCTTGACGGTAATCCTTTTTACTCTATTACTGATTATGTCCGTCGTGATTCTCTCTTACTTCTTTTTTTAATCTTTGCCGTTCTGGTTATTTTTGTCGCCAAATGGAAAGGTCTTTCCTCTCTTTTGTCCATGGCTCTTTCTTTCTTTATCATTTTCAAATTTATCCTTCCCCGGCTTTTGACCGGTTCCGACCCGATTCTCATTGGCATCCTTGCTTCTCTTTTGATTATTCCTCTCACTTTTTATCTTTCTCACGGCTTTTCTCGCAAAACCACCATCGCTGTTTTTGGCACCCTTGTTAGCTTAATTGTCACCGCTCTCTTGGCCGTGTTTTTCGTCAACCTGGCCAATCTTTCCGGTTTTGCCTCCGAAGAAGCCGGTTTTTTACAGGAGGCTACCGCCGGTTCTGTCAACATAAAAAACCTACTTATCTCCGGTATTATTATTGGTCTTTTGGGTATTTTAGATGATATTACCATCGCCCAATCTGCCATTGTTATTCAATTAAAAACTGCCGCCCCTGACTTAAAACCCCAACAGCTATTCTCTCAATCCATGGCTGTCGGTCAAGATCACATTGCCTCCATGGTCAACACTTTAATTTTGGTTTATGCCGGCGCCGCCCTACCCCTTTTGCTCCTCTTTATCGATAATCCTCAACCCTTTTCGCAAGTCATCAACACCGAACTGATTGCCGACGAAATCATCAGAACTCTGGTTGCCAGTATCGGTCTGGTTATGGCAGTTCCCCTTACCACCTTTTTAGCTGTTTTTGCTTCCAAAAAACAATCATCGTGATTCAAAAAATCCTTTCTTTTTTCACCGCCATTTTTTTAAGCCTTTTTACTACTTCCAAAGTTATGCTAACCCCGTTGGATGTCGAAGACTATCCAACTGGGGCGCCCATTTCTTCTCCAACGCCAATCCCTGTAGGGGCGAGGCGTGACTCGCCCACTCCGACCATTGTGCTGAAGGATACGTCCCCAACTGGTGACACCGGTCCTTGGGGTGTGGCCAAGCAAATAGGGGAGCACACCTGGACCATGAAAATCGCCTCCGATCCGGTCATGGCCACTCCGGCAGAAATTTTCCAAGCCCTAAACGACTATCGTCGCCGTTACGGCTCTTCTGATCTAAACTGGGATCAAAAATTAGCCGATTATGCCCAAACTCGGGCCAAATTTTTTACCGATAATCACGGTCTTGATAGCCATCAGGGTTTTAATGACTTTTTAGAAAACCAAGCCGGTTTTGAAAAACTTGGTTTTACCGCTCTTGGCGAAAATGCCAGTTACGGCTATCGTCTAAATGGCACTCACCTCATCGAATGGATTTATGCCGGCGACGAACCTCATGACAAAAACCAAAAAGATAGTCGCTGGGCCTATGTCGGTATTGGTGTCAACGGCACCTCTACCTGTTTAATTTTTGCCACCGGCAAAATATAAAAACTCTCAACTAATTCTCAACTTTTCTCCTATAATCCTTATTATGAAAGTCTTAATCGTCGAAGACGAGCGCCGTATTGCCCAAAATATCAAAAAAGGTTTAGAACTAAAATCTTTTGTCGTCGATTTGGCCTTTGATGGACAAGAAGGCTATGATCTGGCTTCTTCCGAAAAATACGACGTCATTATCTTAGATCGTATGTTGCCAAACAAAGACGGTTTAGAAATCTGCCGTCAAATCAGGTCCGAAGGCAATCATACTCCTGTTTTGATGCTCACCGCCAAAAACGAAATTAGCGACCGGGTTGACGGTCTCGATTGCGGTGCCGATGATTACCTTGGCAAACCTTTTGCTTTCGTTGAACTTCTGGCCCGCCTAAATGCCCTTTCCCGTCGCCCCCGTCAAAGTCAGGACCCTCGTCTTAAAGTTGACGATTTAGTTTTAGATACCGTCAATTTTCAGGCCAGTCGTGCCGGTCAACCCTTAAATTTATCCAAAAAAGAATTTGCTCTTCTGGAGTTCTTTTTACGTCACCCCGGCCAAGTTTTCAACAAGGATCAACTCATCGAACAGGTTTGGGACTACGATAGTAATGTTTTAGCCAACACCGCCCAAGTTTATATCGGTTATCTTCGTCAAAAGGTCGATAAAGACTTTCCCGGTAAGCCTCAGCTTGTTCATACCGTTCGTGGTTTTGGTTATCGCTTTGGTCCAAAACCATGAATTATTTTATTTCCGCCAGGATCAAATTAACCGCCTGGTATGTTTTCATCATTTTTTTAATCAGTTCTCTCTTAAGCGGTCTTTATTATTTTCGTACCATTCAAATTCTTGATTTTCAAGCCTACCGGATTGAGCGTCAAATCAGAAACCCCAATTTTTTCCCGCCCAACTTTCCCGCTCCCGATCTCCAATTTCTCCAAGAGGAGTTCGAATCAGCCCGTGGCCAGCTTATCAATCAAATCCTGCTTATCAATCTCATCATTCTTTCTCTTTCTGCCCTTGCCAGTTTTTTTCTTTCCGGCGCTACTCTTAAGCCTATCCAAGAAGCCCTAGAGGAGCAAAAACGCTTTGTGGCTGATGCCGCCCATGAGTTAAAGACCCCCATCACTGCCCTCAAAACTTCTCTGGAGGTAAACATAATGGATAAAAAAATCTCCTCTTCTGCTCGTAAAATTCTCCAAGAAAATTTAATCGATGTCAATAGCCTTGAGTCTCTCGCCAAAAATCTTTTATCTCTTGCCAGTTTCGACCGTCACCAAGTTTTTCAAAAAAGCCCTATCTCTCTTTTAACCGTAATCGACCTTGCCCTCCGTCATGTCTCTCCTTTAGCCAAGCAAAAAAACATAAAAATTGACAAAATTATTCCTAAAAAACCGCCTCAAATTTTAGGTCACCAGGATAGCTTGGTCGAGCTTTTTGTTGTTCTTCTCGACAATGCCATTAAATACAGTCCCCGTAGCCGTACTGTCAAATTTTTAGTCTCCGTTTCCAAGAAAAATATAAAAATTATCGTTGCCGATCATGGCATCGGCATCGAGCCCCGACACCTTCCTTTTATCTTCGACCGTTTTTATCGGGCTGATCAATCCCGCACTTCCCAAAATACTCCTGGTTACGGGCTTGGTCTGTCTGTGGCCAAAACCATTGTCTCCCGCCACTCCGGCCGTATTACCGTCAAAAGTACGCCCGGCTCCGGCTCCACCTTCACCGTCATCCTCCCTCAAGCCTAAAACTTGAAACCTTTTCTCAACTTCCTCTCAACTTATAATTTTATTCTATCTTCATTTATAATAAGCGCATGTCACAACCCATGAAAAAAATAAAACTAAACTTATCAAAAAAGAAATTTACTTTTCCCGTCTGGCTCAAATGGGTTTTTTTAATTCTGGTTTTTGTTGCTTTAAGTCTTGGTGGCAAGTCTCTATACGACCGCCAACAAAGATCCAAACGCTTCGAGCTAATGCAAAAGCAACGTCAAATCATGATGGATGCTCTCAAAGAACAAGGCTTATCCGACGAAGAAATTCAGCAAAAGATGAGGGAATCCCGCCCCACCCGTTCTCCCGATCAACCAGCTCCCGAAGGTTTTAACCCCATGCGCATGGGTGGTCAAATGAGAAGATTCGATCACTAAAGAGATATGATCAAAAAAAGAATCGCCAAATTCAAAAAGTTATCTAAAATTAAAAAAATAATTTTATTTTTAATTTTAATTGCTCTATCTTTTTTTGTTTATAAAACTTTTTTTAAAAAAACAGACGAAATTATTTACAAGACCGAAAAAGTAAGAAAGGGGACTATTATCAGTTTGGTCTCCGATACCGGTGAAATTTTAACTTCCGGCAAAGTTGACATTCCTTCTACTATTACCGGTATTACTGAAAATGTTTATGTCAAAAACGGCGATCTCGTCAAATCCGGTCAAAAACTTTTTTCAGTCAAATCTACCGCTTCTCAGGCCGACAAAACCGCCGCTTATGCCACCTATCTTAAGGCTAAAAGCAGTCTGGCATCTGCCCAAAACTCTCTTTTGAGTTTGGAATCATCCATGTGGTCAGCCCATGAAAAATATCGCGACAATGGTTGGGGCAGGACAGTTGATGATCCTATTTACATTCAAACCAATCGTGATTTTTTGGCCGCCGAAGCCAATTATAAAAATCAGCAACAAGTTATCACCCAATCAAAAATTTCACTCAACAATGCTTGGTTAGAATATCAAAAAGTTGCTGGTGGCGATGTTACTGCCCCCATTGCCGGCACTATTGCCAATTTGTCTGTTAGCCACGGTCAGCAAGTTACCACCGGTGATATCTCCCTGATGATCAAAAATGAAACTGATTCCTGGGCCAAATTATCCGTATCAGAAGGCGATGTTGGTAAAATAACCGTTGGTCAGACAGCCACTGTCTATGTCGATGCTCTTTCCGGTACCCAGATTACTGGGACTGTCGACCGTTTTGATGATATTGGTACTGATACCTCCGGCATCATTACTTACAATGTTTATATCAATCTTGGTCGGGTCGAAGAAACCGTCAAGGCCGGTATGACCGTCCAAATTGATATAGAAACCGCCAAAGCCGAAGACGTTTTGTTAGTCAGCAACACCGCTATCAAAACTTATCAGGGGGTCAAGACTGTTCAAATCTTGGATAAAGACTCCGGAGAGCCTCTTTATCTTCCGGTCGAAATTGGTATTGTCGGTGACACTCAAACCGAAATCGAAAAGGGGCTGACCGAAGGTCAGGAGATTATCGTCAGTCAAAGTTCTGATTCCGCTTCCGGCTCTACCTCTTCCACTTCCAGGTTCCCGGCCGGGGGTATGATAATGCATTAATTTTTCTGATGAAAAAACAAAAAGCCTCTTTTCCCCTTATTCGCTTTCAGCAGATCACCAAAACCTATGTCACCGGACCGGTCAAATGTCAGGCTCTTAAGGGCATCGATTTTGACATTAGGAAGGGTGAATTTATCGCCATTATCGGCCATTCCGGTTCCGGTAAGTCTACTATTATGAATATTTTAGGGGCTCTTGATTCACCCACCTCCGGTCAATATTTTTTAAACGGCAAAAATATCAGTCATTATAATGAAGATGAACTGGCTGATATCAGAAACCAAAAAATCGGTTTTGTTTTTCAATCCTTTAATCTTCTTCCCCGCACTACTGTTATCAAAAACATCGAACGTCCCATGCTTTACGCTCATTTTTCACCCGAAAAAAGAACCAAGCGGGCCCTGGAAGTTTTACGGGCCGTCGGCCTCGAAGACAAGGCTCACAATCTTTCCAACTACATTTCCGGTGGTCAAATTCAACGCGTTGCCATTGCCCGGGCTTTGAGTATGAACCCCTCCATCATCTTGGCTGACGAACCCACCGGCAATCTTGACACCAAAACCGCTCACGAAATCATGACCTTTTTTACCAAATTAAACAAACAAGGCAGTACCATTATCGTTATCACTCACGAAGACGACATTGCCTCATTTGCCACTCGGGTTATCAAAATCACCGATGGCTTAGTCGAAAGTCAGAATTACAAATTGCAAACCGCCACTTTTATCAAATGATTGATATCAAAGAATTAATTATTTTATCTCTTGACCAACTTAAAGGCAGTTTGGTCAGGACGGCCCTAACAATGCTTGGTATCGTCATCGGCATCGCTTCTGTTATCACCATTATCTCTTTAGGCGAAGGTTCTACTAAATCCATTGTCGATCAAATTTCCACCTTCGGTACCAATGTTATCACTATTTCCCCCGGCCAAGCCAGAAGGGGACCGGGTGACGGCGGTGGCACCTTTGACACTCTTACTAAGGCCGATTCACGGGCTATTCTGACCTTAAGCAATATTGAAGCTGTCAGTGCTATTGTCAGCGGCCAATCTACTTTGGTCAATGGCAGTCAATCTGTTTCTTCCTCCGTTACCGGTGTTGAGGGCACCTATGCTCTCATTCAATCTCTAAAATTTTCCCAAGGCGATTTTTTTGCTGACAGTCAAATCGACAATCTAGCCAGAATAGTTATTTTAAATAACGACTTAGTCACCGAACTTTTAGGCGAATCTGCCTCTGTTGTTGGCGAAAAAATCCGCCTAAATGGTAAAACTTTCAAAATTGTTGGCGTTATTGAAGGCGGTTCTTCCGTCTTAGTTCCCTTTTCCACCGCCCAAAAAATTCTTTTCGGCCATGATTATTTAAACAGTATTTCTGTTCGGGTTATTGATAACAGCCTGATGGAGCAGACTTCGACTGATATCGAAAACCTGCTTTTATCCCGTCATCAAATCAGTAATGCCGACAATGCCGACTTTAATCTCAGAAATCCCCTGGAAATGATTAATACTGTCAGTTCTATGACCGGTACTTTGACTACTGTTTTATCAGGTATTGCCGCCATTTCTCTTTTGGTTGGCGGCATTGGTATTATGAATATCATGCTGGTCACCGTCACTGAACGCACCCGCGACATTGGTTTGTTAAAAGCCATTGGTGCCAAAGCCAAAGATATTTTAGCTCAATTTCTGATCGAATCTTTAGTTCTTACTTTAGCCGGTGGTTTAATCGGTGTCATTTTGGGTGCCACCCTAACTTATTTTGCCTCATCTGCCATGTCCATTCCCTTTATTATCAGTTTTAAATCTGTCTTTTTAGCTGTCGCCGTTTCTGCTTCTGTTGGTATTCTCTTTGGTTGGTATCCGGCCAAAAAAGCCAGTATCCTTAATCCTATTGACGCCCTCCGTTACGAATAGAAAAAAATTCACCTCCGGAGGTGCACTTTTTTATTCTTCCTCTTCTGGCGGTAAATATTCTTCTCCATTACTGACTTCTTGTCCTGTTTTCAGCCATTCAACATAATCACACCCCGTCGCCTTTCTGGCTTCTCTGTCCCACCCGGCCGTCGAACACTTTTTCATTCTCTTGCCGTTGGCGGTAGTGTATAACACCAAAGGTTTACTGCATTTCGGACATTTTTCATTTAGTTTTTCTGTTGTGCCGTTAATCCATTCAATATAATCACACCCTGTCGCCTGTTTGGCTTCCTTATCCCAACCTCCCTTAGAACATTTTTTCATTTTTTTACCAAATCTAGTTACTTGAAGGACAAGTGGTGCTCCACACTTAGGACACTTTTCGTCTAATTCTTTTGGCTCCACTTCCAGCCATTTTACATAGTCACAGCCCTCGTTTTTATGTGTTTCGCTGTTCCATGATCCCTGACTGCAACGTTGTAATTTTCTACCGGTAGCTGTTTCAGTAATCTCACCTAAAGCAGCTCCGCATTTTGGACAAACATCTTCATTTTTATTCATCTTTATATCTTACCACTAATTGTCCACAAGCCGCTTTTATTTCTCGTCCAAAAGATTTTCTGACCGAATACAACACCCTGGCCCTATCCAATTCTCTTAAAAAATCGGCCTCTCTCTCCCTGTTACTGCTCCAAAAAGCACCGTCGGTTGGATTTAATTTAATTATATTAAGATAAAACAATTTATTGCTTTTAATAAATCGGCTCAAGCGTCTCGCCTCCGCTATACTGTCGTTTATCCCGTCAATTAGGGCATATTCAAAAAACAGCTGTCTTCTGGTTTTTTGGCAATAATATTCAAAGGCTTTTCTCAGTTCATCAAGATTATTTTCTTTGGCCACCGGCATCAGTTTTTCTCTGGTTTTTTGATCGGTCGCATGCAGTGACACTGCCAAGTTTATCTCTACTCCCAAATCAGCAAATTCATAAATTTTTTCTATTATACCTACGGTTGAAATGCTCATTTTTCTCCAGCCAATATCCAAATTATCGTGAATTATTTCAATTGCTCTCCATACATTTTCCCAATTGGCAAACGGCTCTCCCATTCCCATAAACACTATCCTGCCCACGTATTGGGGCTGGACCTTATTATTCCAATATAGCAATTGATCCACTATCTCTTCCGCTTCCAGGTTTCTTTTCAATCCCATTTTACCGGTGGCACAAAACTTACAACCCATGGCACAGCCCACCTGTGTCGATAAACAAGCCGAAATCCACTCTCCATAATTCATCAGCACTGTTTCTATTTTTTTCCCGTCTTTTAGTTTCAATACCGTTTTTTCACAATCTTCACCTTTTTTAATTTCAATTTCTGCCACCGCCAATAATCCAACTTTATCGTCCAATTCTTTTCTCAAGTCCAAAGGCAAATCGGTCATTTCCTCGAATTTTTTATACTTTCCCGAAAAATAATTTTTTACAATTTGTTTCAACCTAAAATTCGGTAAGTTCAATTCCGATAATAATTTTTCAACTTTTTTTATATCCATTTGTCTTTACCAAAAAAAACAGGGGTCAAAAGACCCCTGTTTTTCCTTATTAGTTCAAATTAGTATCTTGAACCACCACCACCGCTGGAATAGTTATCCCTTCGGGGGGGTCTATCTTCCATCGGTCTGGCTTCATTGACCTTGACCTCTCGGCCATCGATCTCTTTGCCATCAAACATTTGAATGGCGGCAGCCGCCTCTTCATCTGTAGACATTTCTACGAAACCAAAGCCTTTGGATCTACCTGTAGCTCTGTCACTAATAACTGTCGCTGTAACTACTGTTCCAGCTTGCGCGAAAGCCGCCGCTAATGAGTCATTGGTTGTGTCGTAAGACAGACCGCCGACATACAATCTTTTTGCCATTGTATTAAAAAAACTATTAACTTGTAGCGACTTCTTTTCAAAAAAACTTGACAGAACTTTCCCTACGACATTTATTTTACCTTATTTCCTGAAAAAAAACACAAATAGCTTATTTGCTTCCCTTTTTTCTGTTATATTAAAACAATGGAATCTTCCAAGTTTAAGATTATTTTCCTCTTTCTTTTCCTCAATCTGCTCTTTTTAAATTTTGGTCTAGCTCTTCTCTGGCAGAAAAAACAACCTCCTGTTTCAAGCTCTATCCTGACCTCTGACGATAATTATCGTCAAAACCTGGAAAATGACATCAAAGACCTAAAAGCCAAATTGATACAAATTCAATCCGCCTCCATCTCTGCCTCTCTTTCTCCTTTTCCCACCTCCTCTCCTGTTTCCAAAAACACCACCGTTTCCTATGTTCCCGTTCCCGGTTCTGGCAGTCTTTTGGTTTATCAATGGACCAATCTCCCCGGTACCGAGTTTTATTTTAATCCCGCTGATTTTCCTAATTTATCCGAAGCCTATTTTGAAGCCAACATGAAGCTCCTAAATGGCAACGGTCTGGCTTTCCTTCGTTTATTCGATCTTACCGCCGGTATTGAAATCTGGGGTTCAGAAATTCAAACCGCCAGCCAAACTGATACTATGGTAGTTTCCTCACCTCTCACTTTTCGTTCCGGTAACCATCTTCTCTGCGTTCAAGCCAAAAGCTTGACGGCCGATACCACCGTTTTCAACTCCGGTCGCCTAAAAATAACTAATAAAAATTAAAAAGTGAATTATTCGAGAGTTTAATGTTAAACTGAAAGTATGAAAAAAACAATTATCTCCTTGTCCCTGTTTCTACTTTTTCCCATTCTCTACCCTAGCCAAAGTTTGGCCAAGTCAAAAACTTTACCTCCCGGCCTTGAAGACAAGGGCCCATTGACTAAAATCACTTTTATTCACTACAAAAAATCTCCTGCCAAACCCTCCAAGCTCGGCAAACCGGCCAAATCTTCCCCCTGCTACGGCTTTTTGGCCAACAATGCCAAATGGAAAATAGCCGAGCCCTATCTTATCAATCCCCTCAATCAGGATGGTCTTTCCGCCCCTTTTATTCTTGACAGTCTGGCGGCTGGAGTTGGAGAGTGGGAGAGATACGGCGGCAATATTTTTGGCGTCGGTACCAGCGACTATTCGGCTATATATGGTCAATATGATCAAAAAAATTCCGTCCAATTCGGCCTTTATCCCGATCCCAATGTTATTGCTGTCACCTCTGTTTGGGGTTATTTTTCCGGCCCTCCTCAAACCCGTCAGCTGGTTGAATG
The DNA here is from genome assembly GCA_018901355.1 of Patescibacteria group bacterium. GTDB lineage: Bacteria > Patescibacteriota > Microgenomatia > UBA12405 > UBA12405 > JAHIEZ01. The sequence goes on from JAHIEZ010000079.1 coordinate 11,013, forward strand.
GGATATGCTCTTCAATGACAGTTTTACTTGGGGTGATGCCCATACTAATTCCTCCCTTATGGATTTGCAAAATATCGCCACTCACGAATTAGGTCACTCTGCCGGCATGGCTGATCTTTATGAGACCGCCTGTCAGTCAGAAACCATGTATGGTTATTCTACCGAAGGCGAAATCAGTAAGCGCGATCTTGGCTTAGGGGATATCACCGGCATCCAAAAACTTTATTAAAATTTTAATTCAATATGACTACCAAAATAAAAAAAGAAACAGTCGAAACCATAAAAGCTACCGGTACCAATTTGGTTAAAAAAGTCAAACAACTTATTAAAGAAGGCAATGTTAGGCGTATTTCTGTTGTCGATAAATCCGGCAAGACTCTGATTGTTCTACCTCTTACCATTGGTGTGGTTGGCGCTCTTTTGGCTTTTCCTCTTACTGCCCTTAGTGTTATCGCCGCCATGGTCACCGAGTGCACCATTAAAGTCGAGAGAAAGTAATTTCTTATCTCTCATTACAATCGTACTCCCGTTATTATTTCTCTCTCTTTTTTATCCTCAACCCCAGTTTCAGTATTTCAATTATGGCCAAGTCCAGCACTGCCAAAATCACTATCCACCACCATATACCTGCCGGTATGGCCACTGTTCCCAACATTGATGAAATCACCGGCACATAAATTCCTGCCAACAACAAACCCATCCCCACCACCACTGATCCATTCAAATATTTATTGGAAAACACATTAATCTCCCAAATATTCTTATATAAATTTTTACAGGAAAACACAAACAACAAAGAATCAATTCCCAAAATGGCAAAAATAATTGTTCGGCTTAGTTCTATTCCCACCCCCGTTTTAATCAAAAAGCTATAAACCAAAAACAAAATCAGATCTGTTGTCGCTATAATTATTCCCATCATCAATTTCATTCTCTTGTTGATAATCGGCATCCCTTTTGGTCGTGGCCTTTGTTTCATTACGTTTGCACCATCCTTTTCAAATGCCAGCGCTAATGCCGGCAGGCTATCCTCCACAATATTAATCCACAATATTTGTACTGCTAAAAATGGAATCGGCAGCCTCATTAGTAACGCCCCTATAACTAATATAACTTCAGAAAAACTACCTGAGATCAGATACAATATCACTTTTCTGATATTCTCAAAAATTTTTCTGCCCTCCTTTACCGCTGTTACAATAGTAGAAAAATTAGAGTCCAACAGCACCATATCAGCCGTTTCCTTGGCTACTTCTGTCGCCTCGTTTACCACCACTCCGATATCTGCCTTTTTTAAGGCCAGCGCATCATTGACTCCGTCACCCATCATCGCCACCACATGACCCTTCTCTTGCAATGCTGTTACAATTCTAATTTTTTGCTCGGGGGTTGTCCGGTGGAATAACACAATACCTTCAATTTTTTCCAGCAACTCCGTGTCGGCCAACGACCTCATCTCTTCCCCCCACATTATATTTTCTTTTCTGGCTCCCTTTACCAATCCCAGTTCTTCCATCACCTTGATGGCTGTATTTTCATAATCACCGGTTATCACTTTAATTTGTATTCCCGCTCTTTTAGCCATTTGCAATGCTCCTTTTACATCTTTTCTCACCGAATCATCCAGATGAACTAAACCCAACCATTCAAAAGTCAATTTTCTTCTGTCAAACTCTTCCCTGTTTCGGGCCACTCTTTTCAATCCGGCAAATTTTTTACCAAGACTGTCCAGATTTCCCTCCATTCTGGCCACCCCGATTATTCTCAGTCCTCCTTCTGTCAATTCGTCAAACTTCTTTCTCTGTTCCTCTTTCTTGTCATCGGCCATACACCAGGTCAGCACTTTTTCCGGCGCCCCATATATATAAATCAAACCCTCGTCCTCGTTTTTTTTACACATTACCCCTGTCCACTTATTGGTGGAATTAAAAGGTATCTCGTCAATTTTAATCTCAGAGCATTCCTTCTTTTTAACCAAACCCAAACCCTCCACTCCCCAGTCTTCCAGAGCCTTATCAACCGAATTGATCATTGGATTACAGTACATCAAGTCCCTCATCACCTCTTTTCTAAATTTCAAGTTATCTCCCACGATTTTCATTTTCCCCTCTGTTAAAGTGCCCGTCTTGTCAATACAAATCACATCAACCGAACCCAAAGTTTCTGCCGCCAGCAATTTTCTCACCAATCCTTTTTCCTTCAAAATCCTTTGCATGCCCAAAGTCAGAATCACTGTCACACTTACCACCAATCCTTCAGGAATAGCCGCCACCGCCACCGCCACACTTACCTTCAACATCTCCCAAACATCTCTACCTACCACCAATCCTTCTACAAAAATTAGTACACAAATTCCTCCCACCACTATGGTCAAAAATTTAGCCATCTGTGCCACTCTTTGTTTTAATGGTGTTTCTTCGTTTTCAATTCGCCCTAGTTGATCTGCCAAACCCCCCATTCTTGTTCTCATTCCTATATTTGTTACCAAAATCAACCCTTTTCCTCCAGACACGGTTGTCCCCATATAAACCACGTTTTTCTTTTTCCTCCCCACTCCTTTGTTTATCGCTTCCGACTCACCGGTCAAAATTGCCTCATTAACATACAAATCCGTCGCTTCCACCACTACGCCGTCAGCCGGTATCTTGTCTCCCATTTTCAATACCACCACATCTCCTGGCACTATATTTTTTGCCTCAATTACCATTCTTATTTTGTTTCGAATTACCATCGCGTGTGGCACGATCAGATTTTTTAATGCCTCCAAAGATTTTTCCGCTTTAAATTCCTGCCAAAATCCCAACCCCGAATTTACTCCCACCGCTATAAAAATTACTATCGCATCAGTCCAGTCTTTCAAAAACACCGATATCAACCCGGCACCAAACAAGATATATATCAAAGGTGACTTAAACTGATCTAAAAGCAAACTCTGCCATTTTAATTTATGATTACTTTCCAGCAAATTTAAACCATATTTTTGTTTATTCTTGCTTACTTCTTTTGCCGTTAAACCAGTCTCAAAGTCCATAATTAACTATAACAGGTTATAATAAAAGTCATGAAGTTTTTGTCAAAACTAATCATCATCTTTGCCTTCTTTCTCTTCGCTTCTCCTCTCAAGGCTCAGGACAATCTCCCCACCATCGATTTTTTCTGGGGTGAAGGTTGTCCTCACTGTGCCAAAGAAGAAATTTTTCTTGACGATCTCCAAAAACAATACCCCGAACTTGTTATCAATCGTTACGAAATCCACGATCCTGCCAACAATCAGTTCCTAAAAGAAACCGGCCAAAGGCTCAATGCCGATACTTCCGGCATTCCTTTTACTGTTGTTGCTGATCAATATTTTGTTGGATTTTTAAGCGATGACAGCACCGGCCAAAAAATCAAACAGGCTCTTGGTCTTCAAGAAAAAACCTCCACCCTTGACACTCTCAACCTTCCCTTGTTCGGCACTGTTGCCGTCAAAGATTTTTCTTTGCCTCTTTTGACCTTTGTCATTGCCCTTTTAGACGGTTTCAATCCCTGTGCTATGTGGACTCTGATGTTTTTAATTAGCCTTCTTCTTGGTCTCAAAGATCGTCGCCGTATGTGGATTCTCGGTATTGCCTTTATTGCTTCCTCTGCCCTAGTTTACTTTTTATTTTTAACTGCTTGGCTTAATCTTTTTTTGTTTATCGGCTTTATCACTTGGGTCAAAATTCTTATTGCTTTAGTCGCTCTGGCCTCCGGCACTTATTATCTAAAAGATTATTTTACTAACAAAGACGCCTCCTGCAAAGTCACCGGCGGCCCAAAAAAACAAAAAGTTTTCGCCCGCCTCAAAGCCATCACCCAAAAAGAACAATTTATTTTTGCTCTCATCGGCATCATCCTTTTGGCTTTTGTCGTTAATTTGGTCGAACTGGTTTGCTCAGCTGGCTTACCGGCTATCTACACCCAAATTCTGGCTTTCTCCGATCTTCCTACTTGGCAGTATTACAGCTACCTTCTTTTTTATATCCTAATTTTCATGCTTGACGACCTAGTTATTTTCTTTATTGCCATGACTACCCTCAAAGCCGTCGGTCTAAACTCCAAGTATTCCCGCTATTCCCATCTTCTTGGCGGAGTTTTAATGCTCTTAATCGGCCTTCTCCTCATCTTCAAACCCGAGTTTTTGATGTTCGGCTAATGTTAAAATAAACAATGCCCGATAAATATTCCGCTCTTTGGCTGTCTCATTCTTCCATCTCCGACTATCTTGCCTGTCCCCGCGCCTATTATCTTAAAAATATTTACAAAGATCCCAAAACCAATCACAAAATTCAGCTCATGTCTCCGCCTTTAGCTCTCGGTCAGGCCGTTCACCAAGTTTTAGAGTCTCTTTCTGTTTTACCCTCCTCCAAGCGTTTTACCCACCCCCTGATGGAAAAATTTCATCAAGCTTGGCAAAAAGTTTCCGGCTTAAATGGTGGTTTTTTTGATCTGGCCACCGAAAACAAATACAAAGACAGGGGACAGGCCATTATTCAGCGGGTTATTGACCATCCCGGTCCTTTGGGTAAACTGGCCGTCAAAATTGACGAAGACTTACCCTACTATTATATATCCGAAGCAGACAATATCATTCTTTGTGGTAAAGTCGACTGGCTCGAGTATCTACCCGACGACAATTC
>JAHIEZ010000080.1 GCA_018901355.1 Patescibacteria group bacterium
CTTTACTTCATTGACCACAAAATCAGTTGATAATTTTTTCAAAAAGCTATCTAATTTAATCTTTTTGTCAAAAATAGATTTAGAGTAAGAATAGCTCCCATCAAACAAATTCAGCCTTACTGTTTTCATAAACCTTTCTTTTCCTACCCTTACCAACTCTGTTACAAAACTATCTTTACCTTTTTTTACCTTGGCAAAAACCTTAAAAAACCTTTCTTTACTAAACTTATCAATTTCCCTTTCCCTTTCACACACCAATCTCACCGCCACCGACTGCACTCTTCCGGCAGACAAGCCCCTTCTCACTTTTTTCCACAAAACCGGAGAAAGACTATAACCCACCGCCCTATCCAATACCCGTCTCCCCTGTTGCGCCGCTACCAAATCATCATCTATCTTCCCCGGCTTTTTCATCGCTTCTTCAATTGCACCCTTGGTTATTTCATGAAACACAATTCTTCTAAATTTACCCTTATTTGTTTTTTTTCCTCCTAAATTTTCCAAAATCCACTTAACATGCCAGGCAATTGCTTCTCCTTCTCGATCAGGGTCTGTTGCCAACCAAATTTCATCTACCCCCGAAGCTGCTCCTTTAAGTTCGGCTATTGCTTTGTTTTTTGCCCCATCCACCACATAATCAATTTTTATATCTCCATCCAAATCCACCCCCATTTTGTTTTTTGGCAAGTCCCGTAAATGCCCCACCGTCGCCACCACCTTATAGTCTTTTCCCAAAAATCGACTGATAGTTTTCGCCTTAGTCGGCGACTCCACCACCAAAAGCCTACTTATCCGTTTCTTCATAACTGCCATTGTTTACTATCCTATCACCCCTGTCAACCCCTTCTTTATCATTATTTATTTTTCATACCTCGGCACTAGGGTTTCCGGTTCGTCAAACCATTCTTTTAAAATATCCCCTACAATCGGCGCTGCCACGTCACTTCCTTCTCCTCCTCTTTCCACCAAAACCGTAATACTAATCTCCGGATTATCCACCGGACCATAAGCCGTCAACCAAGCCTGAGTCTCTCCGCTCCCATCTCCCACCTCCGCTGTTCCCGTTTTGCAGGCCAAATCAGTTTTAAAATTAAACAAAGGCCAGGCCGTTCCTCCTGTTTTACAAGCCTGCTTCATCCCTTCCACTATCGTCGCTACATTGGCCTTACTAATCCCTAAATCCTCGCATTCCGCTTTTTTATCCGCCAACAAGCTCATTTGACATTTCACCCCCCCATTGGCTATGACATTAGTCATCTGATTAACCTGAAGCGGAGTCACACTCAAATCTCCCTGTCCTATAGCTAAGTGATAAGTATTTCCCAAATACCACCTCTCCCCTTTTACTCTTATTTTCCACTCATCATCCGGCACCAAACCAGTTAGTTCCCCCGTTAATTCCACTCCGGTCTGTGATCCAAAACCAAATTTTTCCGCCCATTTTTTAATTTTTTCCACTCCCAATTTTTCTCCCAAACGATAAAAATAAATGTCGTTCGATCTCTTTATTGCTTTCGTTATATTCACCTGTCCTTCAGTCGTTCCGTTTTTTGTCCAAGCCCAATTGCTATAACTATAATCACCCACTTTTATCACTCCCGTATCCTCAATTTCCGTGTTTTTATCCACTACCCCCTCCTCCAGTCCAGCCACCGCCACTACCAATTTAAACACCGAGCCCGGGTGATACAAAGCCCCTATACTCCTGTTCAATAAAGGTCTATCTGTCGTGTCATTTAAATACTCCTCTATTTTTTCCTCATCCCTTTCATAAGAAAATTTATTGGCATCAAAAGAAGGACTGGAAACCAAGGCCAAAATTTTCCCCGTTGCCGGTTCACTCATCACCACTACCACATTTTTGTCATAACTGGACACCAGTTTATAAATCTTTTCCTGCCAAAAAGCATCTATACTCAACTTTAAATCTTTTCCTTCTTCCGGATTTTGTCGACCCATTTCTCTCACATATTCTCCCTTGGCATCCACTTCCACCAAGCGTTGCCCATTTTTACCTCTTAAACTACAATCAAGCGCCGCCTCCAAACCTGTTTTACCCACCCTATCTCCACCCGCCAAATTCAAACCACAGCGATCTGCCTTTATTTCATCAGAATTTACTTCCCCCACCCAACCTACCACAAAAGACATTGACTCCCCATAAGAGTAATATCTTTTTAAATCATAAGCCAAATCCTTACCCTCAAATTTAAAACCTTCAAACTTACCCACCCCCTCATAAAGCTTTTCTCTTCCCTCCATCTTAAAATATTGGTACAGGCTTTCTGCCACTACTCTATCTTTTCTGTCTTTTATTGTTCCCCTCGAAGCCGGAATCAACATGGTATAAACCTTATTATCTCTGGCTCTCATCTGATAATAGCTGTATCTGACCAAAGACATCCTGGCTGTTACCGTCAATAGTAAAACAAAACTAACCCCCAAAGCCCAACGAAAAAACCAATATTTCCAATTCAGTTCTTCATCCATTATCGTCCATAACCGGAAAGCATGCTAACTGTTTTTTGTTTCTCTTTATCTGAAAGTATCTCCTCTATCCCTTTAATTACACACAAACCACACTCATTGGCCACTCTCACATTTATACCCACCTCCTGTTCAATCAGTTCCGCCAAACCTCTCAAATTCGACCCTCTCCCCACCATCACAATTCCTCTTTTTAAGATATCTTCCATCAATTCCGGCGCCGTCTGATCCAATACTTTTGCCAAAGTTTTGGCAATTTTACTCCCCCCCAACACCATCGCTTCTCTTATCTCTCCTTCCGACAACTTAATGCTTTTGGGCAAACCATTTTCCATATCTCTGCCCCTCACCAAACTGGTTTTTGAAGCTTTCTTATCAAGACTTAAATTTCCTATCTCTAACTTTACCCTCTCCGCCGTCAATTCCCCAATCAACATTCCATATTTCATCTTCACATAATCGGCAATCGCTTTATCAAAATCTTTTCCGGCTACTCCCACATTTCTCGTTAACACCACCCCTCCCATCGACACCACACTTATCTCTGTTTTTCCTCCACCCACATCCACCAAAACCAAACCGGCCGATTGATTAATCGGTAAACCCAAACCTATAGCCGCCAACACCGCCTGTTCCAAAAGCATCACTTCTTTGGCTCCCGCTTTTTTAAAAATAGACTTAACCGCTCTTTTTTGCACATCGGTAATCCCACTGGGTACTCCCACCACCACTCTTGGTTTAAAAATACGCGGATATTTACTGGGCACCTCATAAACTAATTTTAGATAATAAGAAAACAACTCTTCCGCCGCCGATAAATCAGCAATTGATCCTCTTTCTATCGGAGCTACCACTTCTATTCTCTGCGGTTCTCTGTTTAACATGTTTTTTGCCTTAACCCCATAGGCAATCGGTTGACCCCGACTGGCTCTTGGCGCCGATAGCCCCGTCCATCTTTTCTTTCTCATCCGAGCCATCATCATTGGCTCGTCAATCACTACCCCCCTATCTTTTAAATAGACCAAAGCATTGCTACTTCCCAAGTCCACTCCAATATCCCACCCAAAAAGGGATAAAAAATTGCTTACCTTATTTAAAAAAAACCATCTCTTTCTCACTCCTTCATTTTACCTTATACTCAATCATCTCATGGACTCAATAATTCGCTGGAGCTACAACCTCCTTTTTCTTCTTACTCCCCTTCTTTTCTCTTCTCATAACTCTGAACTTTTCGAGCTACCCAAAATGTATTTTGTCTATAGTCTGACCATCATTATTGCCACCTTCCATCTTTTATCCTATCTAAAAGCCAAAGCCCCTCTTTTACCCCAAAAATATATTACCCTACCTCTTTTTATTTTTCTGTTAAGTCAGGCAGTCTCCACTTTCTATTCCATTGACCGTCACACTTCTATCTTCGGCTACTATTCCCGCTTAAACGGTGGCCTTCTCTCTCTTGTTTGCTATAGCCTTCTTTCTCTCATTCTGGCTATCTATATTAACCCCAAATTTAGACAACAAATTATAAAAAGCTTTCTTTTGGCCGGTTTTTTGGTTTCCACTTATGCCGTCGCTCAACACTTTGGCATCGACTCTCACCTTTGGGTTCAGGATGTTCAAAACCGGGTTTTCTCCACTCTCGGTCAACCCAATTGGCTTTCCGCTTACTTGGCCATTCTCCTACCTTTTTCTCTTTATTATCTTTTTGCCCATCCCAAAAAATATTTTTTTTATCTCTTGCCTCCTCTCTATTTTCTGGCCCTTTTGTTTACCAAGTCAAAATCCGGCCTAATCGCCACTTTTATTTCTCTCGCCTTTTATTTCTCTTTTCTCCTTGTCAAACATCATTTCAAATTTTCAAAAAACATTATCATCTTCTCTCTCATTTTTCTCACCTTTTCTCTTCTTATTAAAAACCCCATTAAAGACACCCTTTTCCCCCCTCCTTTAGAAATTAAAAATTTAAAATTAGAAATTAATAATGTCACTCCTTCTCAAGACATCAGAAAAATTGTTTGGCAAGGAGCCATTAGTCTCTGGCGCCAATTCCCCCTCTTCGGCACCGGAGTTGAAACTTTTGCTTATTCTTATTATTGGGTTCGACCCGTCAGTCACAATCTCACTTCTGAATGGGAATTTCTCTACAACAAAGCTCACAACGAATATCTAAATTTCTTAGCCACCACCGGCACCTTTGGTCTCTTAACTTATCTCTTTTTGCTCTTTTCTATTTTCAAAAAATTATTTAAAAACCTATTCTATTATCCTGCCTGTCCGCCTCTGGCGGAAACTGCCTGCCCCTGTCATCCTGAATTTATTTCAGGATCTCTACCTTTGAGATTCCGGGTCAAGCCCGGAATGACAATTAAAACCCAAAATGGCATTTCTTTAGCCATACTTGCAAGTATTATTAGCATTCTAATTACCAATTTTGCCGGATTTTCTGTTGTTATTGTCAATCTCTACCTTTTCCTCCTCCCCGCTCTAATTCATCGAACCAAATCATCACCTCCAACCAAAACTTTTCACCTCCCCAAAATATTCTTTCTTCTCCCCATCTTTTTCTCTCTTTTTCTTTTGTCAAAAAATTTCCGTTTTTATTTAGCCGATATTGCCTACGCCAAATCCGACCTTGACAGCGCCCTCCGCCTCCGACCCCAGGAACCTCTTTATCTTTCCCAATCATCTCTGGCTCTGGCCAATTTGGCCCAAGATTCTTCTTCTCCGGATCCTCTTATTCAAAAAGCCATCTCTCAATCTGATAAAGCGATTACATCCTCTCCTGCCAACATCAATTTTTGGCGCGAACGGGCTCAAATGTATTATCTCCTCTCTGTTATAGACAAAAAATATTTTATCAAAGCTATCAATTCTCTCAATCAAGCCGCCAATCTTGCTCCTACCGACCCTAAAAATTTTTACCTCCTCGGTCGTTTCCTTCAAACCGCCGATTTAAACGATCAGGCTATTGCCTTCTACCAACAAGCCATTGATCTTAAAAACAATTATGATCACGCTTATTTTGCCCTCGGTCAAATCTACTTTCAACAAAAAAACTATTCCCAAGCCCAAAACTCTTTTCAAAAAGCTCTTGATATCAACCCCAAAAACACCGAAGCTCAGGATTATCTAAATCAGATTGAAACCCTTCTTTAATTTCCACTTTTTCATCACCCCCGCTTCCATCTTAAAAAATTTACCTCCATCTTTTCGAATATGATCAATAAATAAAATTCCATCCAAATGATCTCTTTCATGTTGCCATACGATTGCTTCAAAACTTTTCAAAACTATATTTTTTTTAATCAAAGCCCCTCCTCTTACTTCCTGCCATTCCACTTCTATTTCCAACCATCTTTTAACTCTGCCAAAAAAATTAGGAAAAGATAGACAACCTTCCAAAAAATATTCCTTTCTCTCGTCCTCTTTTTCTATTATTGGATACACCCTCTTGCCTATCTTCTTTTTTATCAAAGGATTCAAAAACACTCTCACCTTATCTTCATTTTTTATGGCAAACATCCTTTTGCTTACTCCTATTTGAGGCCCCGCCAAACCGGCTCCATTCTCACTTTTTTCTAAAATTTCCTTAAGCTGATTTGCCTCTTCCAAAAAAATTTTATCCGCTTTTTTTATCACCTTTGCTTTCTTTCTTAAAATTTTTTGAGGGTATTCCACTATTTTTCTCATGCCATATTTTACCAAATCAAGCTATAATTAAAAAAATCATGAAAATCAACACCGTTTTTTTTGGGGCCTCCCCTTATTCCACTATTGTTCTCAAAAAGCTAGCTACTCTGACCGATTTTCCCATCGTCTCTGTCGTTAGTAAAACCGATAAAGCTGTCGGAAGACATCTTTCTGTCTTGGCCAACCCAGTTTCTCTTTTAGCCCAAAAATTAAAATTACCTCTCCTCAAAACCGATCAATTTGATCAAAATTTTATTAAAAAATTTAAAGATCTAAAACCGGATTTAGCTCTGGTTGTTGCCTATGGCCCTCCCTTTTTTACCCCGGATATGCTTGATATTCCCCGCTTTAAAATTATAAATATTCACCCTTCCCCTCTCCCTCGTTACCGCGGTGCCACTCCCGGCCCCTGGCAAATAATCAATGGCGAAACCGACTCCGCTGTCAGTTTTTTCCAACTTGACCCATTACCCGATCACGGCCCACTCCTCGCCCAAATCCCCTTATCTATTTCCGCCACCGACACCGCCGACACTTTTTACCAAAAAGCTTTTCATCTGGCCACCGATAATCTTGAAAAAACTCTCCTAAACTACATCAAAAATCCTCAAAAACTTATCCCCCAAAATCATTCTCAAAAAACCTATTTCCCCAAATTTACCAAACTCAATGCCCAAATCAATTGGACTTGGCCAAAACCAAAAATCGAACGTTTCGTTCGCGCCCTTCTGCCCTGGCCTGTAGCCTGGACCTATGTCCAAAACCAATCCGGCCTTAAACTAAAAATGAAAATGTTCCCCGACAATATCGTCCAAATCGAAGACAAAACCAAAACTTCCTGGCCTGAAATTGAAAAATACTACACTATTATCGATAAATAAAAAACTTATTTCTTTTTTTCCACTTTAGACTTGCGACTTTCAAATTTCGACTTCTTTATACATTTAGTACACAACCACTCCCCTGACACCTTCTGAATATTAGCCAAAAAGGCCTTCGGCGACCTATTTTGGGCATGCGATCGATTTCGACCAATCCTGGTTTTTTTCGCACAGTTACTACAAACTCTCATGGGGTATACTATAACATCTTAAGGCTTATTTTTAAATATGACAAACCCTTTTCTTATCTTAGGTCTGATTATCGCCATCACCATTCATGAGTTTTCTCATGCCTTTACCGCCGACCAACTAGGCGATCCCACTCCCAGATCTCTGGGTCGCCTCTCTCTCAATCCTTTGGTTCATTTAGACCCTCTCGGTACTCTTATGCTTTTTATTGCCCACTTTGGCTGGGGCAAACCAATTCCCATTGACCCCTACAATTTCAAAAACCCCAAAAGAGACGAACTTCTAGTGGCTCTATCCGGACCGGCCAGCAATCTTATTTTAGCCTTTTTCCTCAAACTTTCTCTCCATTTTTTACCCCAAATTTCTGC
>JAHIEZ010000081.1 GCA_018901355.1 Patescibacteria group bacterium
ATGTCTTGCCCCGCTTTTATATCTATTGCCGAAATATTCGGAATAAGTGTAATTTTTTGCCTTAAGAAGTTGATCGTGAACTGGGCCAAATGATTCGGTATTGTAGATTGATCCTTGGTAATCTTTTATTTTATTTAAAGAATTGATTTTGATTTTTTTACAAAGGGAATAAGCAATTTGCCGTTGGCGATTGGTGCTGTTACATTTATGGCAAAGACAAGATTCTCTGAGATTGTCTTGATTAATAGCAAATATGTAACTTATGTTTCCACAAAGTGGACAGTATATTGGCCATTTTTGAATGTGACAAATTATTTTTTTAATGAGTGATGTGTTTCGCATGGGTTATAAAATATACGTATTTTTTGATAATTTTTGACCAGAGATAGGGTTGGAGTTGGTCTTTTAGTTTTTTTAATAAAATTCTATGTTTGGACGTTGAAAGATCTTTTTTGGTTTGAATAATGGCACGAACAAATTCGCTTGGGTTGGTGGCAATTTTTATAATTTTGTTTTTTATGTTGATACCTTCGATTCCTATTGGAGTAGAAATAATGGGGACACCGAAACTCAGCGATTCGAGAATTTTTATGCGACTACCGGAACCGGAAAAAATGGGAGTAACGAGAATGTCTATTAGTTGAAAAAAATCAGCAAGAGTATCAACAAAACTCAGGTTTAAGATGTTCTCTTTATTTTTAAGAGGAGATTGATTGATTAACCAATCAATCTCCTCTTTGTTGTTTTTTCCGGCAATAAAAAAACGATAATCTATTTGTTTTTTTTCAAGAAGAGGGGCAATGTGATTAAGAAAATAGATAAAAGCGGTTCGATTGGGAGGATGATCGAAAGAGCCGATATAACCGAGTTTTATAAAGTTGGACGGGGGATCTTTTTTTATAAAACTGATGTTTTCTATCCCGTTTCTGACGGTGCAAATATTTTTCAATTCATATATTTTTCGGAGTTTCTTTTTGTCTGTATTGGAAACGGCACAAATTAAATCAAATTTAGGCAGGTATTTTTTTTCGTATAAGAAAATTTCTAGCCATCTTGTAAGGTGAATAATTTTGGTTGAAAATTTTTTGATTTGACGAAGTCGACGCCAAAAAGTAACAATGCCGATGTCTTGGGCGACAAATATCTTTTTTGTTTTGATTGGAAGGTAATTGACAAGATAACAGAGTTGGGTTTGTTCTATATGAACAAATTTGAATTGATGTTTCTTAATTAGATTGTGTATGGTTATTTGGATTTCATCATTGTGCCACGGTGAGAACCAATATGGTTGAAGATCGGTAATAAATGATTTTTGAGAGCGAAAATCTTTAATGTCGAAAAAAAGAAATTGGCGACTGTGTTTTTTTAGATATGAATAATCCTCGGGTTTAAATTGATAATTTTCCGGTTTAAAAATTACTAAATAAAGGTGGAAGTGTTGGGACAGGTTTTTTATGGTGTTATAGACGCGGGTAGCACCACCGGATTCTTTGGGGGCAGGAGAGACACCGGTGAGAAAAAGAAGTTTTTGTTTTTTAGAGGTTGACATTTGATTTGGTTTCAAAATCCAGAAAATTTATTAATTGTTTGTCTGTATATTTAATTTGAAATTGATTTAATCTTAGGCGAGAGCGAAAAATGGCAAAAATATTTTTTAAATTAGGAATAGCATATTCAATATATTTTTTGTCTAATAACATTAGAATAGGATAGAGAAAAATATGGTGAAGGATAAACTTAGGAGAGTTAAGATTTTTTAAGATGAAAGCGAGACAATTTTTTTGCATATAGAAATCAGGATTTCTTTTAAGGTTTTTACTGCTGGATTGATGATTATGTATTACTTGTGACTGGGGAATAAAAATTGAAGGATAGCCAAATCTCCAGGCGTTGAAAGAAAGATCTAAATCTTCGCAATAGAGGGGGGTGTAACTTTGGTGATCATATCCTCCCAATTTTAAAAACAGATGTTTGTTTACGAGTGAAGAACCGCCTCCGGCATAAGAAGTAACAGAGATATTCTCTAGGTTTATTTTTTTAACCAAATGGGCCACATAGAGAAAACCGAAGACAAACTTAGTGTAGTTTTTTCCGGATTCTTGTCTTCTTTGTTTTTGATCGGCAAAAAATATTTGTGATGATAGGGCAAAAAACTTTTGATTGTTTTTGATAAGTTTTTTGGCAAAAGTGGTAATGTGACTAAAGAATTTAGACTGGACAAACATGTCATTATTGAGAAGATAAAGATAGTTGTATTTTGCTTTTTTAGCGCCTAGATTTACGGCTTTAGCGAAGCCAAGATTTTGAGAAAGAGAAATGAGATTGATGGTGATATTTTTGGTGGATTTTATTTTTTTGATTTCATTTGAAGTTTGGTCGATTGACCCATTGTCTATTATGATAATTTCTGTTTTTATGAATCGGGTCTCTTGTTTAAGATGGGCAATGAGATTAGTCAGACAACGCATAACCATTTTTTCTTTGTTCCAAGTGGGAATGATAAAACTAACTCCGTTAAGTTTTTGTTGTGTTGGTTTAATGGTGAGAGGTTTGGTTTTTAAACGAGTAATTTTTTGGATAATTAAACTAAGAGAGAAGAAAAATATGATAAAAAGAAAATATAAAAAAGACAAAAAGATAGCTATTGGTTTGGATAAATAATGGAAAGGTTGGAGGGCACACTTTTTACTTTTATGATAAAAGTTTCGTAAACGAAACCACTTGCTGGTAATTATTTTATTTATTTCCGTATCGCGCTTTTTTATCAGAAGTTGAGATTTTTTATATTTCTTGTTTAGTTTTTTATATTTCTTGTTTAGTTTTTTTGTCAGATTTTTTTCCAGATTCTCTTTTTCTAGCTTTAGTTTAACGATTTCTTCTATTAGCAGTTCGGAGTTTAGGTTTCTTTTTTTGATTTTTTTAATTAAGTGATCAAGTTGTTTTTGATTTTTTTGTATGTAAGATGGGAAACTTTTATCAATGGGTACAGTTTTAATGACAAAGTTTCTGCCAAAGATGTCAAGGTTGTTTTCAATGTAGAGGCGGATTCTTTTAGCATCATTAACTTCGGGCGTGTTTAATTCTTGGTGACTATAAGAGTTAATTTTTTTGATAATTTTTTTCGGTTGACCCAGATAGGTAAAATGCCAGCCGGCATTTGGAAGAATTTCTTGATTTTTATTAAATCTTATATTTTGGGGATTGTTCTGATCCAGGGTTTTTTTTAGGGTAGCCCTGGTGCCGAGAATTTTTTCGTTTGATAAACAATTGAGATAGTAATAGTATGATTTTTGTTCAAAGGCTTTTATGGCGGATAAATTTTTAGGTAATTTTTTAACAAGATGAGGATTGGGAATTTCGTCAATGTCGCTGATTAAAATAATGTCATTTTTTCTAGCTTGGGTTAATCCTCGACTAATGCAGTTTCTTTGAAAAACTTCACGGGCCCAGATTTTTGGATTTTTTTGAGTAAAATCATGTTGTTTGTAAAAGTCGGTATTTTGTATAGGAGGTGCGAGATTTAAGTCTTTGACGATAATGTGAATTATCTTGGGTAAAAATTTTTTAAATAGATGTTTGTTTTGATCAAAAATAAGAGGTTTGGTTTGACCGCTAAAGGTAAGGGTGGCTTCAACTAAAACAAATTTGTCAACACAGTCGTTTAATTCTTGTAAACGAATTTTTAAGATATCGAGTTCGTTGAAAAAAGTAAAGCAGTCGTAAATCATTTGTTGAGAAAAATGGACATTTTTATATTTTTTTGAATTTTATCAAACGAGAATGATCAAGATAAATAACTTTTTGACAAAATGATGTTACTATTTCTTGATTATGAGAGACAAAAACAATGGTCATGCCTTGTTTTTTGAAAGAGATCATTTGCCGAATACATTTTTTTTGAAAATCTTGATCCCCTACTGCCAGAATTTCGTCAACTAAAAGAATTTCGGGGTCAACATTAATGGCAATAGAGAAACCGAGGCGGGCGTACATGCCGGACGAGTAGTGTTTGATGGGCTGGTCGATGAATTCTGCCAGTTCGGAGAAATCGATGATGTGTTGCATTTTTTGATCGATTGCCTGTTGTCCCAGACCAAGAATGGCGGCATTTAGACGAATGTTTTCGCGACCGGTAAGTTCAGGGTGGAAACCAGCGCCAAGCTCGATTAGAGGGGAGACTTTACCCAAAACGGAAACAGTACCGGAAGTGGGAGTCATGACACCGGCAATGAGCTTTAGAATAGTTGATTTGCCACTACCATTAGGGCCGATGATACCGACTGTCTCTCCCCTATTAATAGTAAAATTGATATCTGAAAGAGCAGTGAAATTATTTTTGGTTTGTTGACCGCGGAAAAGAGCAGGCAAGAATTCTTTGAAGGTTTTGTGGGTTTGAAGGGAAAATTTCTTGGTAACGTGGCTGAAGGTGATGATGGGTTCTCGGTTTGTGTTTGACATGTTTATTTGGTATAATTTTTTATCACGATGACTGGATAGGCCTAAGGTTTCGACCGACCGCTGATGCCAGTCTTTTTTTGTTCTAAACTTCCTTTCAGCCAAGCTATTTGAATAATAAATTTGGAAAAGGGTTTGAAAAGCCTAGAATAGTGTTTATTGGGGGTAAGAACATGTAAGAGTTTGTTTTTTTGAGCAAGATATTCGACAAGACAGAAAAAGTCACCATCTCCGGAAACAATGATAGCTTGGTTGTAGTTTGGATATTCGATCATAGTGTGGAGAACTAGCTCGGCGTCAACATTTCCTTTGACGGTGCCATCCGGTAATTCTAAGGTTGGTTTTAAGACAACGAGATAGCCAAATTGTTGTAGGGCGGTATATAGTTTTTCATTGCCTGGTTTATATCCGATGAAAAGTAGAGCTTCTTGAACACAGTATTTATTTTTTAAATATTGACGAAATTTTTTCCAATCCAGGTTCCAACCTAGGCTTTTTACACCCAGGTTTAAGTTTTGGCTGTCAATGAAAGCATAGATGGGTTTATGGTTTTTGGGGTTGGTTTTAGACATTGTCGGCGAAGGTTTTTTCCTGATTTTTAAAATAACGGAGGCCAAGTAAAAGAACAGCAAAAGAAACAAAAAAGGCAATAATAAGACTAGAAAATTTGGGGGGAGAACCTGACAAGATGGACTGACGATAAGCATTAATTATAATGCTCATAGGGTTTAGTTGGTAGATGAAACGAAATTGAGCCGGGACCATATCGACCGGATAAATAACGGGAGTAAGGTACATCCAGAGCATTAAAACGAGGCCCAAAAGATATTGAATGTCGCGATACATCAGATTGGCGGCGGAAAGAAAAAGAGAAAGACCAAGAGTAAAAATTTGTTGAATTAAAAAAATAGGAATAATCCAAAGTATGTTTAGACTAATGGGAATTTTATAGATGGCTAAATAGACAATAAGAATAGTGCTGGCAAAAAGATAGTCGATTATTTTGGCAACAATAGTGGCTAGAACTAGGATGATTCGGGGAAAATAGACCTTGGTGATGAGTGAACTATTGATAACCAGAGAATTGCTGGCAGAGCTAAGAGAAGTGCTGAATAAAGTCCAAGGAAGAAGGGCGGTAAAAAGAAAAATTGAGTAAGGGATATTGGTTTTGGCGGCGGTGGGAATACGCATGATAAGAGAAAAAGCAAAGCTCATAACTAACATTTGGGCTAAAGGATTTAAAATTACCCAAAAATAGCCAAGAATTGATTGTTTATAACGGGCTTTAACTTCGCGGCTGACCATTTGCCAAAGTAGGTTTTTGTGGTGAGAAAGAGTTTTGATTTCGGAAACTAATAACATAAGTGATTATACATTAAGAAGGGTGAGAATTATCTGGTTTTGGGGTTAGAAATATTTGATACAATGTGTCAAATGAAATCATCAGTATCCAAAACAATTAAAAACGTAATCTTTGATGTAGATGGAGTATTGACTGACGGGAAGTTTCATTATTCGACGGAGGGTAAAGTAATGAAGGTGTTTGGAGCGGACGATTCTGACGGTTTGAGTCTTTTAAAGTCTAGGGTGAACGAAATTCATATGGTAACCGGAGATAAAAGAGGTTTTGCCATTAGTAAAAAGAGAATTGACGATATGAAGTTTCCATTACACCTGGTTAGTACTTTTGAGAGAGTTGATTGGATAAAAAATAGATTTAAGTTAGAGGAAACAATTTATGTTGGGGATGGTATCTTTGACTTTTTAGTTTTTCGAAAAGTGGCTTATTCTATAGCACCGGCTAATGCATTCTATAAGACTAAAAAGGAAGCTAGTTTTGTAACGAAGAGTTCGGGGGCTAGTGGAGCGGTGGCCGAAGCTTGTATTCACATTTTGGAAAATTTTTTTGATTGGTCTCTTGACGATCATGATTTTTTCGAAGGTTCAGGGTCGTGGAATAAAAAGAAGAAAAATATATAATTAAAAATAGACAAGAATTTGTATGTGTTGGCGGTTAACGATTTTTGACAGTATTAAGCTTGATAGTTTTTGCTAGAATGAGGTATGTCGCAGAAAAAGATTAAAAGGGAAAGGAGGGAGAAGAAAATTCCGGATTCCCTGAAGGGACCTGCGGCAGTTCGGGATGGCGAGGAAGAGGCTTTTGGGATAAGGAGAATATTAAAAGAAAATTGGAAATTTTTGTTGGCAATGTGTGTCGGGGTGGTTTTATTATATATAAACGGAATGAATGGTGATTTTGTGTCAGATGACTACGCAACCATACCTCAAAATCCGCTGGTAGGAGATATTAAATATAGTTTATTGAACAAAGATACCAGAAATTTAGTGATACTATCTAACGCTTTTATTGCCGCTTTGTTTGGGATAATAAATACCTTTCCGTTCCATTTTTATAGTTTATTAGTTTATATAGTGGTTTGTGGTGTGGTTTTTGTGTTTATTTATCAGTTAATGGGTAAGAACGTGGCTATGATGGCAACAGCAATTTTTGCTGTTCATCCGATACATGTGGAAGCGATTACCTGGATTTCGGGAAAACCGTATTTGTTGTCGACTCTGTTTCTTTTGTTGACTTTGATTAACCTTAAGGCTTTGTTGAGTACCGGTAAGAAAAAGTATTTATTAATGGTGGTGTTAATGTTTTTTCTGGCTTATAAGGCTGAAGGGGCAAGGTGTTTGACGATTTTTTTTCTGGCACCCCTGCTATTTATTTACCAGGGAGTTAGAGGGGTTAAAATAAGTCTTAAAAGGTTAGTTTTATCTGCCGTGGTGGTGGCGTTGACGGTGGTGGTGATAATTTGGCCAAGAATTATAACCAGAGTTAACGTGGTTAACTCCGGTTATAATGCCACTGCGGGTTTGTTTTATAACCCTTTTTTCCAATACCCAACATCTGTGGCTAAATATTTACAGTTATTGTTGATACCAATTGATTTAACTTTGTATCATACTATGTTTACTTTTCCGGTGTGGCTGAATTGGGCAATCCTTTTGGTTTATATGGGAGCAGTTGTATATTTCTTTTTTAAAAATAAAAAGATATTTTTTGCTTTAGCTTTTATTTTTTTGGCGTCGGTAACCTCCATGGCTCCGGTTAAGGTTTCCTGGTTGGTGGCTGAGAGATACATGTTCTTTGGATCATTGGGATTTTGTTTATTATTGGGTTTGTTGTTTTTTGATATCTCAAAAAAGAATTCTCACATATCAACGTTTTTGTTGGTTCTAATTTTAGTAGTTTTTAGTCTGAGGACTTTTTTGCGAAACGATGATTGGAATACAAATCATAAACTTTGGGTAAATACTTGTCAAGTTTCACCAAATAGTCATAATGCCTGGAATAATATCGGAGATGATTATGACAAGTTGGTTCAATATGATAATGCGATAAAGGGTTTTTCTCAATCAACGACAGTTAAGCCGGATTATGCTGATGCTTATCACAATCGGGCTAATATTTTTTATAAGATTGGCAGGTTGGATTTGGCGCGTGAAAGTTATAATATTGCCCTAAGTTATTCCCCTACTTTATATCAAACATATTTGAGTTTGATCCAAATAGATATTTTAGAAAAGAAGTTTACATTGGCAGAAGAGCAGGCAAAAAAAGCGATTGAAATTCAGCCGGGTAACCCACAGGCCGGTTATGTTTTGGCTGTGGTTTATGCCGAGATGGGTGAAAAGGAAAAGTCAAGATTGGTTTTAGAAACAATTTTAAAATCGTTTCCGGATTATCAATTAGCCAGAGAGATGTTGATGAAATTGAATAGCACATAATGGAGAAATTTAAAAAGGTCCCTCGTTTTTTGTTTATTCATCCGGAAGAGGAGAATATCGGAATTGAGTATTTGTTGGCTTCGTTAAAGCAGAATAAAATTCCGGTAAGTCTTTTATATTTACCTAGACTTCACAACAATATTGCTTTTCATTTTTTAAAGAATAAAAAGAATACATCTGAAGAGAAAGTCATTAGAGACAAAATAAGATCGTATTGTCCGGATGTTGTTTGTTTTTCACCTTTTACCTCACAATATTTGTGGACGGTTAAACAAGCCACCTTAATTAAGAAGAGTTTTCCAAATATATTTATTTTATTCGGTGGGGTTCATGTAAATTCGGTTCCTCAATATGTAATAAAAGAAAGGGCTATTGATGGAATAATGGTTGGTGAAGCTGATTATCAAATAATTGAATTCGCAAAAAAATTATTTTTGCCCAGGGAGTTGATTAAGGTAAAATCATTGTGGGTTAAACAAAAAAATAAAGTTTATCGGAATGCCATCGCTGATCTTGTCAGTAATCTTGATAGTTTGCCTTTTGCCGATAAGGATATTTTTTATTCACAAGTGCCCAAACCACTGACCGAAGTTACATATGTGATTATGGCCAGCCGAGGTTGTCCTTATGCTTGTTCCTATTGTGCTAATAATGTTTATAAAAAATTATATAAAGGACAGAAACGTCTTAGGTTTCGGTCTGCGGAAAATGTGGTGGCAGAATTATCACAAGCTAAGGAAAAATATCATTTTCGGATGGTTGAATTTTTTGATGACGTTTTGGCAGTAGACGAAAAACGCTTGAAAATCTTGATGGATTTGTATTTTAAACGGGTCGGGTTGCCATTTACTTGTTATATGCATCCTCAGCTGATAAACGGAAGAATGATTGAAATGTTAAAAAAAGCCGGATGTTGTTGGTTAAAACTGGGAGTTCAATCGGCTAATGAACAATATCGAAAAAAATATTTGAATCGGTGGGAGACCAACGCTCAAATTATAAAAGTGGCAGATTTATGTCACAAACACAATCTAACTTTTTCTCTGGACCACATTTTTAATTTACCGGGAGAAACCGAAGGCAATTTGATAGAAGCGGTAAAACTTTATAATCGTTGTCGTCCAACTATTATTAACTACGGGAGTTTGATTTATCTTCCGGGAACGGAAATTATCGGTCATGGTTTAAGACATGGATTATTGAATAAAAAGGACGTGGAAATGATTAACCAAGGTAAGGATCCGGTAGTTCACATGTCAAATATTGAGCTTTTTTCACATCGGTATAAAAAACTAAATAATATCAATTTGTCTGTTTTTGCCATGTTTTTTAGTTTGATTCCGTTAGTGCCGACGGCAGTGATAAATGCTTTGCTTAGGGCTAAGATTTATTACTGGAAAAAGCCAATCCCCCAACCTGTTTTGGTAGTTTTAAAAGTATTAACAAAGGTTCGTGCTCGTCAACTTTATCTGTATTTTTCGGTCTTTAAAACAATTTTCTATTTTTCTGTTAAGGGGAATAAGACTAAGAGATGGCGGTAAAACCAGAATTAACCATTGTTTTTTTTTGTTTTCGATAAAGACCTGATATCTTTATAAAAGGTTTTGGCGACAATTGAACCGTTAAATTTTTGAGTAACAAATTTGTGGCCGGCGTGGGCAATTTTTTCTAATTTTTTTGGGTGATTTTGGTAATAGGCTATTTTAGCCAGGAGGTTTTTTAATGATCCATCATAGCCGACGTAGTGGACATTTGGTTTTAGACCCAAATCGGTGTACATAGGATCAGTTTTTCCGACGTAGGCGCAACCACAGGCCATGCCTTCGACAAAGCCAACGGAGGGTAGACCGATTTCTTCGGGAATGATAAACATCTTGTACTGATTATATTTTTCAACTATATCGAATTTAAAGTATTTATGTTTGGAAAGGGAAATACCGTTGTATAGACTGTTGACAAGTTTGGTTAAAAAGCTGTCTTTTTGGGAAGAATATTTGGGTTTATGTTCGAAAACGGGACTGATAGAGGAATCGATGTATTTTTTGATCTTACTTTTGTTTTCATAAATTGTTTTTCTGAAGGGGGTTAGCGAATCGAGGTGATAGTAATCTTCAAAATCTTTGAATTGGCCCGAATCATTTAAATTCTTGATGTTTACCAGAGAGCCAGTGGCCAAGCATTTGTTAAGGCGTTGACCGTAAGGCAGGTGTGAATTAAAACGATGTTCGTAAACGTAGGGTAGGGTGTAGACGTTTTTACGATAGAAATCAAAGTGCTTTTTGAAATAGAGGACGTTTTTATATAAATTGTTTTCTGCAACCAGGATATCGGGGTTGATTTTTTTTAGATTTTTGGCTAAGACTGAGGTGAAATTATTAAAATGGGTGATGTGAAAGACTTTAAGGAATTGAGAGGTGGAGGGTATGGATGGAGGTGAGTTGTTGTCAAAAGTTCGTAGTGTTAGTGAAAAAAAGATATCTTTTTTGGTTATTTGGTTGAAATTTTTGATGAGACGAATTTTGAAAGGATTGATCTTATTGATGATTGCCCAAAGAAATATTTCAAATTTTATAGGGACATAACGACTAATATATTCCGGGAGAGATGAAGATGAGGGAGTAACAAAAAGGTAAAGATGCTGATGATTAGTTTTGAAATAATCGATAAGATATTTATATCTGGTGGTGCTATGAATACGGCTGACAAAATTTAATAGAGTAATGCCAAAAAAAGCGCTTTTATGAGGATTGAAAAAAATGAATTTCATGTCGGTTATTTTAGCATTTGGGGGCAGAAGTTTGTTTGTGATATTATTGCTTCATGGCTAAAAAGAAGAAGATTTTGGTTTTATATCCGGGAACAATGAATAGGGCCAGAATTGCCTTGGCGGTACCTCTTTTGTTAGGAATTGCTAAAAAAAGAGCTTGGTGGGTAAAGTATTTTGATACTGCTTTTTATGAAAAAGAAGATGATTCGGTGATTGCCAAAGAAAAAAGTGGCGGGTTTAGGCCGAGTCCAATGGAGACTACTCCGGGTATGATTCCAAAAGAGCAGTTGGTTGGGGATGTTCAGGCAATTATTGATGATTTTCAGCCAAATTTAATTGCAATTACGGCGATGACTTGTGATTATCAGTATTTGATGTCTTTTTTGCCAAGGTTGAAAATACCAAAAGAAAGTCTAATAATTATTGGCGGTCATCATGCTACATTTTCGGAAGAAAAAGTGATAAATACCGGTTTGTTTGATTTGGTCTGTATTGGACAAGGAGAGAAAACATACGATGAAATACTTGAAAAAATTGAAAAAGACAAACCAATTGACAGGATCATGGGAACAGTTTTTTTTGACAAGAAAAGCAAAAAGATTAAAAATAATGGGTTGAGAAAGTTGATTTCGGCAGAAGAGTTGTGGAAATTTCCTCTAGATTATTCTTTTTTTGACGAAAGATATTACAAATATCCTTTTGACGGAAAAACGGTAAACATGTTTTGGTTGGAGGTAGGACGAGGCTGTCCCTTTAATTGTACTTACTGTGGAGCTCCTCAACTTCGAAACAAATATACAGGTTTGGGTCAATACTTAACTATCCGACCCTTAGACTCTATTTTTAAGACAATTAAACAGATTAATAAACATTATCAAATTGATATTTTTAATATTACTCATGAATGTTTTTTGATGCAACCAAAAGTATGGCTGGAGGAGTTTGCTAATCGATGGGCAAAAGAGGTGGGTAAGGGTTTTTTAATCCAGACCAGGGTGGAGACTATCAACCAAGAAATGTTAGACATTCTGAAGAAATCAAAAGCACCGGTGATCCAAATAGGTTTGGGCATAGAATCCGGTTCGAAGAGAATTCTGGAAGAGATTTGTAACAGAAAAATGAAAATTGAGGATTTAGTTGAAGCCTATAAATTAATGAACCAGAATGGATTTCGAACGAATGCTTATTACATGCTTGGTTTTCCAACAGAAACCAGAGAAGAGATTTTTGAAACAATAGATTTGTGTAAAAAAGTTAAGGCACAGATTAATTCGGTTAATATATTTCAGCCTTACCCAGAATTACCGTTAACTAAAATGTGTATTGAGAAGGGGTACATGAAGGGTGATGAGGTTGTGCCGTCAGTAACTGATGTCTCTATATTGCAGATGCCATCAATTTCGGCCGGAGAAATTGCTAACTTAAGAAGGGTATTTATGTTGTATGCTAAGTTGCCTAAAAAATACTGGCCGGATATCGAAAAATGCGAAAAAGGGTATGAGCCAAACAAAGATCTTTATGATAAGTTGTTAAATTTGAGATGGGAATACGAAAAGAAACATGTATAAGGTTTTAGTTACAACGTCTGGTATGGGATCCCGTTTGGGAGAGTTGGTGGCCGATACCAACAAGTCGTTGGTGCTATTAAAAGAAAAGCCGATAATTGACTATATTATTGAATCGTACCCAGAAAACGTTGAAATTGTTTTTACCCTGGGATACTTTGGTGATAAGGTTAAAAAGTATTTGGTGAAAAATTATCCTAAAAGAAAGTTTACCTATGTTGTTGTCGATAAATATCAAGGGGAGGGCTCCAGTCTAGGTTATTCTATGTTGATGGCTGAAAGGCAATTGCAATGCCCTTTTATATTTCACTGCAATGATACCCTGGCTAATGGACCGATTCCTTCGCCTGAAGAATATAATTGGAATGGTGGATCCAAAGGGCAGGACGTTGAGTTATTTAATACCCAAAGATATAGTTCTTTTTCGGTGAAGAATGGGTTTTTGACAGTAATGAACAGAAAAGGAGCAACAGATTTTGATTTGTTTCACATTGGCTTGGTTGGGTTTAAGGATTATGGGGAATTTTGGAAGAATCTTAGAGGGTTGTATGAGGCGAATCCAAATGATTCCAGTTTAAATGATTGTGCGGCGATGCAAGTGATGCTAAGAGACGGTTTTAAGTTTAAGTCGGTTGAGTTTCCCAGATGGTTGGATACTGGTAATTTGGAGGTGCTTGCTTTTGCGAAAAAGAAAGTTGGTTAAGGTTTAATTTTTGGTTTTAGTATTCTTCGTTTTGGGATTTAATTAGGTTAGTCCAAAGGTTGTATTTGCCAAAATAATAGAGAAATAAGTCCAGTGGATGTTGGTGAAGGGGTGACATATTAAGCCAAACAAGTGAGGTCAAGATATTGATTTTAGTTATATCATAACCTTGAATTTTCAAATAATTTAGTAGCTTATTTTGACAATCAACTAATTTTTGGCGGCGATAGACTTCCAGATCAATTTCTTTATCTTTAAATTTTATTTTAAAGAGATTATCAACAAGGATTTGATGATTTAGAGTAAGGTTGTGGTTTAACTTGGCTAAATCATAATATTTATCACCGGCGTTTAGGACTCCAGCAAAGTCTTGACGCCAATCTAACAAACAAAAGCCGGTATCGGTTTTGAGAATATTGTCGAGGATAAAATCACCGTGGAAGAGGGTTGGTCGGGAGTTGCACAAACGGTCGTGGTCGAGCAATTCCATAATTATTGAAAGTTTGGGAATTTTAATTCCATTGATGATATTTGTGGTATCTTGAACGTTTCGAGTGTCATAAAATTGTTTAACCCGTTTGTTAGTTTTTCTAATGTAAAAATCACGGCAATAGTTTGGGAAATTAGTGATATTTTTTTTGGGAGGAGTCCAGAGTTTGATTTCGGCCCATTTGATAAGTTCGATAATAGTTTTAGTATTAACAATTTTTGAAAATACTTCTCCTTTGGCATATCGATACCGATAAAAGTTTGTTTTGTGTGATTCAATCCGGGGAATAATTTTTTTAAGGAGTTTGGCTCTTTTAACTCTTTTTCGGACAATGTCACTATCAAAAAAGAATTTAATAACAAAATTTTTGTAAAAGAAAATAGATTCATCTTTTTTTTCAAGTAGAAGATGTTTGGATTTGAAGTTTTTTTGGGCTTTGTAAAAATTATCCAGTTTACCGACGTCATACCAATTTTTAAATTGATGAACTTTGAGTGGTAGATTATTTTTAATCAGGGCTGAGAGGATGTGAACATCGCTTAACGAGGTATTATTTGGATTTTCTTTATAAACTGATTTGGCTGACTGCCAAAATTTTTGATAATCATGAATACCTATCAGACCTATATGAATAAAATCCGGATCAATTTTGCCTTTTTCGTGGAATTTTTGGACATAATTATCAACCACATCAAAAGATCTATAAAGTGATGATCCGGTTGATTTATAACCACCGCACCAGTTGATTTGAGGAAAAGGAACGGGGTCGGTGGTGATGGAATCTGAGGTATGAAAAATGAAAGGGCATTGAAGATCTTTTTCTGCTTGAAGCATGGAATAAACCAAGTTACTGCCTTTTTCTTGATAATTGTCTACGGTGACGAAAGTAAAATTTTTATGGGGATAGGCTAATTGAAGAAAATCTTTAATTTGTTGACCAAAGTGGCCCAGAGTGATAACAAAATTTGTTTGCTTGGGATAATTTTCAATAATGTAAGAAATGGATGGCTTATCGCCTACTTTTAACAAAGATTGGTTGGTATATTTGGTCATTTCACCTAAATGATTACCAATGCCTGAAGTGGTTATCAAGACTTTATATTTCATTTTTAAATAGATTTGTTAATTTTTTGATGTAATTTGTTTATTTGAACATTTAGAGGTTGGGTTTGATTAAAAATGGTGGAGCTGCCACAAACCAGAATATTGGCCCCTTGAGTGATTAATTTTGGGGCCGTTTCAAAATTAACTCCGCCATCAATCTCGATAAGTAAATTTTTATTGGATTTAGAGATTTTTTTAAGGTCAGATATTTTTCGATAAGTTGTAGCTATTAGGCTTTGACCAAGTATCCCCGGATTAATACCCATGATTACAACTAAATCGAGATCTTCAATAATGTAGTCTAAGACAGATAGAGAAGTGCCGGGGTTTAGGGCAATGCCGACTTTGGCACCATAATTTTTAATTAAATGGACTGTTTTGTGCAAATGAGGACAGGCTTCGGCGTGGATGCTTATAAAATCGGCACCTGAGCAAATCAGGGTGGGAATGTGGTTTTCAGGATTAATGATCATTAGGTGGAGGTCGAGAGGAATACTAGTGTATTTTTTGATAGTTTTGATTATTTCCGGAAAAACACCCAAACGGGGGACAAAAATACCATCCATGATGTCAACATGAATGAGGTCAATGCCACCCTTTTTTAACAACTTTAAGTCGTGTTTTAAATTGCTAAAATCACTGCAGATAATTGAAGCGGATAATAAAAATTTAGGTTTAATCATTCGAGATTGGAGTGTCTGGTTGACAGGTCGGTGCTTGATAAGTGAAGTTTATTCATTAAAGATAAAACAAGGGCGTCATAAAAAATAAATAAGAATTGCTCGGTTAGGGTGGTCATTGGTTGAATAGAAGTTATCCGAGGATGTTTATCTGTTTTTGAAGGAGTGTCGATCTTTATGACAATGTTAGCTATTTTGGCTATGAGTGATTTTGAGTTACAAGTAATAAGGGCGATTTTAACTTTATTTTTTTTTGCAATTTGGGCCAGATTGAGCATGGTTTTGGTTTGGCCCGAGCCGGAAGCAATTATCAGTATGTCTTTGGTAGATAAGTGAGGAACGTTGGTATCTTCGAAATAAAAAGATTTAAAACCAAGGTGAGACAATCTCATGGAAAAAGCCCTTGAAGCATAGCCCATCCGACCAGCACCGCAACAAACAATGTGGTTTGAAGAAATAATATTTTTTTGTAATTTGCTAATATTAATATTAGCAAATAAGTCGGATGCTTGGGTAAGTTCTGTAATAATTTGCTTAAGATATTTTTTTATCAAAATCGTATTTAATGTATTTACTGATTTTATTGTACGCTAGTTTTATTTGAGAATATATATGTAAAATAATACCGTAAAAATGGTCAAATATTCGTATAGTGATTTAAAGCTTAACGATAAGACACTGACTATTATTTAGTTTAACAATGGCTTCCGGTTTGTTTTGAAAAAAATTATCAAATGCTTTTCTAACCCCCGGTGCATTTTGATAGTCGTGAGAGATAATTATACCTCCGGGTGTCATTCTGGGATAAAAAAAATGCAATGCATCACGAGTGGATTTAAAAATGTCTAAATCCAGATGAACAAAAGAAAATTTTATATTTTTGCCTATTTTTGCGGATAAAGGAAAGATTCCCGGATAAAAATGAACATTATCATATTTTTTTAAGTAGTTTTTGACGGTTTTTAAATTAGCAGTAAATTGCGATTGATGAAATTGGTTTGAATTATCTTTGGCGGATATCGATGGTAAACCTTTGAAGGTGTCAAATAAATGCAAGTTTTTGTTACCCTTGGTTTGGCAAATAAGTTTGGCAGATCCACCCTGATAGACACCGGCTTCGGCAATGTCACCTTTTATTTTGGCAGTGGCCTTAACCGTCGAATAGATTTGATAGGCCTCGATGTTTTCCAGCAACATTTCATTTTCAGTTTTTATGTGTTTTATCAGTTTTATGGCTTTCTTTTTTTGAGACTGATTAATGTAGGTAATTTCTCCATTGATAAGAGAGGTAATATGAGCCAGGTTTTTTTTGAGAAATATTAGCGGTAAATCAGACAGACTTATGGTTCGGAGTATTTTTAGATATTTTTTATTCATAAAACTTAATTATTTATAAACCGTGGTTAAAAGTGTTTCCGGACTTAACAGTTTGAATAAGGGATAAAACGGATAAACCAAATATTTTAAAAGGGAATGGCGCAGAGACCAAAAAAGATCCAGGGGGAAATCGTAAAAAGGGTAAGAAAATTTATACTTGGAAAAACCCGATGTTTTTAATAGCATGGCTAGACTTTTTTGACAGGGTATAAAAAGATGCCGGGGAAAGTCTAAGTGAAAATAATGTTTTTGACCGTATTTAAAACCTAGAGATTGAGAATTTGGAGTAGAGAATAATAAGACGCCACCGGGTTTTAAGAGGCGATTAATTTTTTTTAGAGTTAATTGAGGTCGAGGAAGATGTTCGAGAACGTGCCACATAGTGACGCAATCGAATTTGGTGGAACCGAAATTAGTGGTATTAATATCGCCGGTGAATATTTTAATACCGTAGGCTGAGATTTTTTTGCTGGCGGTTTTATTTATTTCAACTCCATATTTTTTAAAATTATTTGGTAAAAAAGACAAAAATTCTCCTTGTCCACAACCAATATCTAAAATTGAAATTGACGATGGTTTTTTAAAATGTTTTTGAATTCGGATTTTTTTTAATGTGAACGTAATATACATTAGAATTTTTGTAAGGAACGAATTTGATTGATAGTAGTTTGGTTGGTAGTATCGGGAATAATATTTTGTTTGTTTTTCGATATTGTCTAAAAAGTAGGTGTGACAATGACGGCAAAAGTAAATGGTGAATTTATCGGCAGAAACATAATGGTGACCGTGAATATTTTTTGAGTTAAAAACGCAGTTGGTGTTTGATGAGTTGCAGGATCGACATTTTATAGTCATTTATTGATTCAGAAAAATAGTATTAAAGATTTCAGAGGCTTTTTTGTTCCAGTTCCATTTGTCGATAATTAGTTTCGAGGCTTTTAGGCTGGTAGCTTGATACAATTTTTTATCATTTAAAAGACGGCAAATGTTTTTGGCAAATTGAGCGTGGTCAAAACATGGAGTTTTTATCATACCCTGAGGGTAATAAGTTTTGAGTGCAGGTAGATTGAAAGAGATAGCCGGTAAACCCCAGGCCATGGCTTCAGCGGCGGCCATGCCGCCACTATCAAAAATGGCAGGATGAAGTACCATTTTACTATTTTGAAATATTTCATATTTTTTTTGGCCTTCTAAAAATCCGAGAGTGGTAATATTTTTTTGGAGTTTCATATTTTTTATTTTTCGGGAAAGGTCATTTTTTAGATCTCCGTTGCCAATGATGGCTAAACGGGAGTTTGGTTTTTGGGAAACGACTAAAGACCAAATATCAACTAACTGCAAGACCCCTTTTTGAGGATGGAGTCTGCCAATAAAACAGGCATCATAATGACGTTGGTTGACTGGAATCGGTTGGTAATTTTTTAGTGGAGAAAGATCAACACCACCCTGAACCACGATTGTTTTTTTGTGAGGAAACCTTTTTGTATCCGGTTTTGAAGTGACTAACACAAAATCAGCAAACAAATTAATCAAAAAATAACTGGGGATTTGGCCTAGGAAATAAACAAAACCTTTTATGTATTCTTTGTTGGCTACATAGGGAGAATTTGAAGAGAATGGATTTGGTGAAAAAAGATAGAAGCCTGCCAGCCATTTGGTTGATGGTCGGAGAAGTTTTAAAAATAAAGCCGGTAGAAGGTCGGGGTAGAAATCAGAAACACTGTAAACGTAGTCAAATTTGGGTAAAAAAGGGATTATTTTTAAGGCTTTGAAAGTGCGTTTGATCTGATGTCGTACAATGTTATAAGTAGTGGGTTGGGGGTGAGGGTTGGATGTGTCCGTTTTGATAAAAGGAATTTTGTTAATATAATATTTTCATACAATAAGACAGTTGGTGATAGAATAACTTATGGCGAATTATTGATAAGATTAGGTATGTTTGAAAGAATGACGACAGATAAAGTTAACTTTTACGAATTTTTACTAAAGGTAGGTGTATTTGATAGGAACCTTACGGACGAGATAACGTATAATGATTTAAATACTATTTTTAGTGATTTGTATAAGTCTAAGACAGATAGTATAACATTAAGTGATA
>JAHIEZ010000082.1 GCA_018901355.1 Patescibacteria group bacterium
CACTCAAGGTAGCTGTGCCAGCGCTCCCGTCTATTGTCCTTTTGATGGTAGCAGTTTCGGTTGCAACAATACTCCTTTTTTTATCAAAGTTCTCCCCGCCGTCGCCCGCACCCAATCCGCCTCCGCCTCCACTTCCACCCCTCTCCCTACCCCCTCCGAAATTCCCCAAGGTTCAAAAGCCTGTCAAGTTAACATTAAGAGCATTAACGTTGCAGAAAAAGGGGCTACTATTTGGGGTAATGTTACCACCCAAAGATCTCGCTGCAACCAATCTCCGCCAGAATTATATTTAGTTGCTGAAAACGGGGAAAGGATTAATAATTTTGCCGATGATTTTATCAAAGAAGAAGTTTATGGCAATTTTTACCAATATCATCTCTATGGTTATCCCCAAGAAGAATGGCAGTCAACTCCAAAGAAAAGTTATCAAGAATTAGTTTTAACTTTTTGGAGTAGTCCTCAACTCCAACAACTCGTTTTTAGCGACATTCCCGACGGGAAATATCATCTATTTTGTCAGGAAAAAGAAGATGCTATGGTTTCTTACAACCCCACTGTTTGGTATGGTTTGTGTGATTGGGTAGATACCGGCAATCCTTATTGTGCCGTCAACGGCGGTAGTCGGGCTGATGCTGGTCTTTGCGGTAGTGCCTGGTCTTCCGGTCCTGGTTCTTCGGCTGAATTTAAAGTCGTCCACCTTACACCCACTTTTACTCCCATGCCCACTTCTACCATTCGTCCTACCAACACTCCTTATCTGCCCACCCCCTTTGCCACTCTTACTCCTCGCCCCACCTCCGTTCCCCGACCCACTGCCACTCTTCGTCCCACCTCCACCATTCGCCCCACTTCCACTCCCATCCCCACTATGACCACCAGGCCCACCTCCACTCCTTTACCTACCTCCACCATCCGTTCCACCTTTAAAGACTGTAGTTCCTGTCCTCCTGCCATCAGTACCTGGACCGAATGTTTTGGCGAGACTACTTCTCCCTGTATCAGATACGATATGAATTTAGACGGTGTGGTCAACATTTTTGATGTTGTCTATTGTTCCAATGTTTGTGGAGTTTATACCACTCCCACTTCCGTTCCCGCCTCAGTTTCTGCCACTTCTATACCCACCACTCCCGCTCCTTCCTCCAATCTTTGGTCTCAAATCAGAAATATCTTTGTCAAGCTCTTTTAATTTCCTGTTGGTACTAGGCTAGGACTGGGACATCTTATTTTTTCTTCACTTCCTTCTACAAAATATTCTTCTTTGCCACAAACTGTTTTCTTTTCCACCCCCTCCGGTTTTTCCCACTTTTCCTCGGCTTTATTTTTTAGCAAGTCACTCATGATTCTGTTCCAAATTGGGGTTGCCCCGCTTATTCCCGAAGCCACCCAGCTCATCGGACTGGAGTCATTGTTCCCCACCCAAGTTGCTACCAACAGGCTTGGTGTCCAGCCGATGCACCAGTTGTCTTTTAACTCATTGGTTGTTCCCGTTTTCACCGCCACCGTTTTGTCGGCAATTTTTAGTTTAGAATTTAAACCAAAAATAGGCGCTCTGGCCTGGTCATCAGACAGGGCTTGATTGATCAAAAAAGTATATTTTGCTTCTACTATCCCCTTTTTTTCTTCCTGTTTTTTATAAACTTCCTCTCCCAAATAATTTTCAATTTTCAAAATCGGGTTAATTTCTATTTTTTCCCCCATATTAGCAAAAATAGAATAAGCCTGAGCCATTTCCGTCATTTTCACTTCACCTGCTCCCAAAGCCAGCGCCAAACCAAACCTGGACCGGTCTTGCCAACTTGTTATTCCCATTTCCTCCGCCAAATCAATCATATTTTCCACTCCATTCTCTGCCAACAGTTTTACCGAGGGTACATTTAGAGATGAGGCCAAAGCGGTTTTTAGACTTACCCTTCCCATATACTTGCCATTATAATTTTGCGGACAATATGGTTTTTGGTTTACCATCGGATAGCAAATGGGGGAGTCCTCCACACTGCTTGCCAAACTTTTTCCTTTTAAAAAACTCAACAGATAATTAATTGGTTTTATTGATGACCCCGGCTGTCTTAGGCTGGTAGTCACATTCACCTTACCGTCAATATCTTCTGCATTGTAATCTTTCGACCCCACCATGGCCAAAACATCCCCGTTTTTTACCTCTATTACCACAGCCGCTCCGTTACTGATTCTCAGTCTGGCCACTTTATCCACCTCTTCTTTTACAATTTTTTCTGCCATTTCTTGAGTTTCTTTGTTCAAACTTGTTGTTACCGTTAAACCCAATTTTTCAAAATTTTTAAAACCATACCTTTCTTCCAAAATCGTTTTTATCCAAAAGACAAAATGGGGCGCTGTTATTTTTTTACTCTCCGGCTCTATTTTTATTTCTTTTTTCAAAAGCCAAATCATCATCTCTTTGTTGATAAATCCGGCTTTTTCCATTTCTTCCATCACATGTTTTTGCCTTAAATAAGCAAATTCAGGATAATTCCCAAAAGGGGAGTAAGAGCTGGGTGCCGCCGGTAATCCCGCCAAAAAAGCCGCTTCAGTTGTATTAATTTCCCACACATTTTTACTAAAATATTTCCAACTGGCTTCCTGCACCCCATAGGCCTCTCCTCCATAAGACACCTGATTAAAATACCTTTCCAAAATTTCGTCTTTTGACAATTTTTTCTCCAAAAGTAGAGTCAACACCAATTCCTTTACTTTTCTTTTCAGCTTTTTTTCATTATCCAAAAAAACATTTTTCACCAATTGTTGAGTGATGGTTGACCCTCCTCTGGGTTTTTCTTCTCCGTTCTTTTTAAGGTTATACCAAAAGGCTTGACTTATGCCTTTAATAGAAAAGCCTTGGTGTTTGTAAAAGTTTTTGTCTTCAATTGCCAAAGTCGCCCAAATCAAAGACTGAGGAATCTTATCCAAACTCACCCAGCTTCTGTCTTCTCCTTCGTAAAATTTATAAAGTAAATTTCCGTTCCGATCCAAAATTTTACTGGATAATCTTGGTGGATAATATATTTCATTGATATTGGGTAAGTCTTTTAATATCTCTTGATAAAACCACCCTCCTCCTCCGGACAAACTCAAAATCAACAAACTCAAACCGGCATAAAAATAATTGATCTTAATTTCTCTCTTTTTTCTTCTTTTTTTAAAACTAATTACTTTTTCCCATATTCGTCTTATCACTCGATACCAAGGCCTGCCCAAACTAACTAATCCGTTTTTTAATATTTTTAGGCCAAAAAACATTTTAGTCAATTATTTTCTTTTTCATCTTTAGGGCAATCCAGACATATTAACCTACCTCCGATTTCTTGACTGACAGCATGTTCCTGCCATTCCATGTTGCCTGTTTCCTCCCCGTTTTTAAGCATCCTTCCACTGTCTTTATCCACCAAAATAGCCTGTCTTAAGGGAATTCTTTGTGTAGGTACAAATTCTTTTTTAAAAAATTCAAAATGCGATTCACAGCCCCCCTCCGGCACCAATTCTCCTGTCAAATTGCATACCGGCAGTTTCACTATATCTACCGGCATGGCCACTCTTTTTATGGTTTTCTCTTCCAGTATCTTACTCATCACTCTGTTCCAGATCGGTGTTGCCCCGGTTACACCTGAAGCAATCCAGCTCATTTTTGAATTATCATTATTGCCCACCCACACCGTTGTCACATACTCCGGGGTATAACCTATTGTCCAGTTATCCCGCAGATCATTGGTCGTTCCCGTTTTTACCGCTACTTCCGGATGTTCTTTTATATTAAGCTTAGAGCCTCGGCCAAACACCATGCTTCTGGCTCCATCGTCAGCCAAGATATCACTGATCAAAAAAGATGTTTCCCGACTCAACACCCTTTCTCCCGGTACAAATTTATATTCTTCCAGTACTGCTCCTTTTTTATCGGTAATTTTTAAAATAGCGCTTAGATCCTGTTTCACTCCGCCATTGGCAAAGACCCCAAAAGCCGTTGCCATTTCCGTCATTTTTACTTCCCCTCCTCCCAAAGTTAAAGATAGTCCATAATCGGAGGATTGTTTAAAACTTTCAATTCCCATGGCCGAAGCCGAAGCCACAAATGTTTCTACCCCATTTTCCTGCAATACTTTTACCGCTCCCATGTTTAAAGAATTTGCCAAAGAATTTCTCACACTTTGTATTCCAAAATAATTGTAGCCATAATTTGTTGGACAATAATCTTTCTGTCCTGCCACCTTAAAACAGCTGGGACTGTCGTTGATAATTGTCGCCGCTGTAATTTTTCCCAGTTCCAAACCAACGGCATAATTAAGCGGTTTTATTGATGAACCTGGTTGCCGCAGGCTGGTGGTGATGTTTACTTTACCGTCAATATCGTTGGCAAAATAATCTTTAGAGCCTACCATTGCCAAAATTCCTCCTGTCTTGGGAGAAGTTACCAGTACCGCTCCGTTTGTTACGTGATATTTATCCAGTTTTCCTATTTCTTCCGCCACCGTTTCTTCGACATTTTTTTGTAGATCATAATCCAGTGTAGTCACGATATTTAAACCGCCTTCATTTACCTTTGCCAAGCCGTATTCTTCCACCAATTTTTCTTTTACAAAAAATACAAAGTGCGGTGCCAATATTCC